>DAOVZA010000019.1 GCA_030635405.1 Desulfocapsa sp. | reverse complement strand
CCGTGCTCGACTTACAAGTTGCTGCTTCATATTTGTTGTAAATGATTTTCTCCCTACAGCTATCGACTCACTCCAATCCGGATTTCTGATCAGTTTATTGTTTTCCAGCTCAGCTTTTATCCAGTTACTGTGCTCTTCACGAAATCTATTTTCATTTTGCACAGAAAAACAATCCATCAAAATCTTTTTATTGATAATGGAATAACGCTTTGGTGGATTTTGGATCTCATTGTACCCACTATTTTTGTATTCAGACGGATGGGACACAACTCCTGCCCTTACCATATTGAGATCAATATAGACCATGCATTTTGCAAGATGGCTGTCTGTATCTACGGCAGTTGCATGATATCGGTCTTCCCAAAATGAGCCTCTCCTGTTCTTCCGAGTATTGAACTCCTGAGCTGTTTTTCCTGCAATCAGCTGAAGACTTTCTGAAATAGTTGTTTCCGCTGTATCTACGACAAGTAAGTGGATATGATTTGATATAACTATGTAATTCAGGACACATAACCCATATCGTTTTTTGGCTTCGAACAACCAGTAAAACCAACGCTTTCTGTCTCTCTCAAATTTTAGCAAAAACTCCTGCTTGTGACATCGGTGTGTAATATGCCAAATACAATCGGGAATATAATGTCTGTTAGCTCGTGGCATAGGGGGAGTTTTTCTTAAAAGCCTGTTTTGGACAACAAAAAGGCTACTTTAAGCATTCATATGGCCTGTATTTGAGTTACATTCAGCGCCATTCCAATAGGTTGTATTGGTCCGACCCCATATCTTCATATCTCTTCATACTCAAGGGAGGCCACAGCGTAAAACATTACAGATAGCTGCACTTGACAATGATACTACAAATCAGTATCGTTGAGCTATGAACAGTAAACACCGGAAGATATTAAAAGCCATATCCGTGACTCCTACACTTGGCAATATTGAATGGCGCAAAATAGAATCGTTATTCATTGCGTTAGGTGCAACTGTCATTGAAGGCAATGGCTCACGAGTTTCCTTTGTTTTAAATGACGAAAAAGGTGATTTTCATCGTCCCCATCCCGGCAAAGAAGCAAAGCGATACCAAATCAGGAACGCTTTGGACTTTTTAGGCAGAGCAGGAGTAACTCTATGAACACACTTAACTATAAAGGCTATACAGCAAAAATTGAATTTGATCCCGATGACAATATTCTTTTTGGCAACATTATCGGTATTCGAGACACGGTTGGTTTCCATGGTGAATCTGTCACTGAATTAAAAGAGGCTTTCATTGAGGCCGTTGATTTTTACCTTGAGAGTTGTGAAAATGCTGGAAAGCAACCAAACAAGCCGTTTTCTGGTAAATTTATGGTTCGAGTTGATTCTTCCTTGCATGGCAAAATTGCTGCAACCGCAGCTCATGCAGGTAAAAGTCTTAATAAATGGGTAAGCGATACGCTCAGCCAAGTTATACATTCACATTAATGGAATAATTTGAGCTCAATATTCACTTGAAGCAAACAAAGGGGTCAAGTCTTGAAAAGCAACATTCCCCGCTGTCCTGCCGTTAAAGCACAATGCGTTGTGGCTTTTCAAGACCTGCCCCCAGAGACTTATTGATCCGATCCCATATCTGTAGCATATCTGTACCTGGAGATAAGTAAGGTCCTTTTCCCCATGACACTTGACTCCTCCCTCAGAATAAAGGATAGTAAAGTATTGATAATATTTACGGAAGAACAAACGACAGGCATAAACAAGAGGAAATACAGAATGAAAAAGCATCTGCTCAGTATCTCATTAGCAAGTACTTTAGGACTCATTGCCACCCCACTCCTGGCAGGTGGTATCATCAATAAGCAAAACATGAGTGCAGACTATTTCAGAACTCTGAACAGACAGGCAGCAACAGACTACGCAGATATTGCAGTATACAATCCCGCAGGAATAATGAAGATGAAAACCGGGAAATATCTCAAACTTGATGGCCAGCTAATATCCAAAGACTACTCAAACCAGATATCTGGTATTGGCGAGTTGGATCAGGATGAATACTCCATAGTCCCCGGATTTTTCGCAATCCATAAAGAAGACAAATGGGCGGGCTATATAGCAGCAAACCTCGTTGGTGGCGGAGGAAAAGTGGATTACGAAAACGGTAATGCCAGATCTGTCTTAGCCGTCAGCAGTCTGCTCAGTGTGCCCTTTTCCGTTGCCGGTTCTTTCTCCCAAAGCGTTGAAGCAGAAAGTCTCTACCTCGGATACACCATTGGTGGTGCCTACGCCGTAAATGACATATTTTCCTTCTCTGCTGGCCTTCGCTATGTTTCAGCCTATAAAGAATTTACGCTCAGCGCCACTGGACTTCCTGTATTCGGGAATGCAGTCACGGAAGTACTCGATGAAGCCGATGGCTGGGGTGGCATCCTTGGTGTCAATATCAGTCCTAACGAGGACTGGAATATTGGTTTACGCTTTGAAACAGCAACCAAACTGGATTTTGAACTTGATGTGCGCCAGGGAGCGTCACTGCTTTCTTTAATGGGCTATAACGATGGTCGCAAGGAACGGGAAGATCTCCCTGCCCTGCTGGGAACAGGAGTTTCCTACAAAATTCTGAACAACCTCAAGGTGGACGTCAATCTCATCTATTATTTTGAAAAAGAAGCCACCTGGGAAACGGGATTTGACGGAGCTGGAAACAGCTATGATCTAGGTTTTTCAGGAGAGTACCGCTTCAATAAAGAATGGATGGCAAGTATCGGTTACCTCTTTTCAAACCTTGATATTGATGTAGATCAGATCCGATCTCTCCCGGAAGAGCCCAGACTTGACGCTAATACCATTGCCATGGGTGGTGTCTGGAGCCCAACAGAGACGCTTGACTTTACCATCGGTGCCAGCAGGACATTCTATAGCGATGAAACGGACTCACTTGGTATCAGCTACGAAAAAGATGTTTGGTCATTATCCTGTGGTTTTCAATGGAAATTCAGATAAACATTACTAATTAAACACTTCCACGAATTTCCATGATGAAAAAGGCGGGGAAATCAGAGACAACAGTTAAGACCACTGAAAAGATGCAACTGCATCCGGTCACTCTCGCCTTTCGTGGACCTCAAAGTCATCTGGAAAAACCGTTCCTTGATGATTACGTCGTCGGTTCTCTTCCCATCGTTCGTTTTGCCTGCCTGCTTGCATTTTTCCTATACGCACTTTTTGGTATTCTTGATGCTTATCTCGTCCCTGAACAAAAACATATCTTCTGGATATTTCGTTATGTGATTTTTTGCCCCTTAGCAGTCGGTACCTTTATTTTCTCGTTCTTTCCTCTCTTTAAAAAAGCAATGCAGCCACTGGTTGCGATCATGGGTTTTATGGCAGGGATTGGAATCATAATGATGATCCTCCTGGCACCACCTCCAGCAAGCTTCTCGTACTATGCCGGGCTAATTCTCGCTTTCATGATGATCTACACCGTGGTGAAACTACGATTTATCTGGGCATGTACTACCTGTTGGTTGCTCACTTTCCTCTATGAATACACAACTATCGGCATTGTAGAAACGCCCATTCCCATCCTCATCAGTAACAACTTTTTCTTCATCTCGGCCAACCTTATAGGAATGCTTTCCTGCTACACCATTGAACGTTATACCCGTCGGGATTTTTTCATGAAAACTTTGCTGCACAAGGAACAAAGCAATGTGCGCAATGCAAAGGATAAGCTTGAAGAAAGAGTGCAGGAACGAACCGAACAACTTACAAAGGCAAACGACAGAATCACTCTGGAAATGCAGGAACGCCTGGAAGCAGAAGAAAAAAACAGACTTATTCAAGCACGATTATCACGGCATCAAAAGATGGAATCTCTGGGTCTAATGGCTGGTGGAGTTGCTCATGACCTCAACAACATCCTTTCAGGGATCATCAGTTACCCTGAGTTACTGCTTTTGGATTTACCCCAGGACAGTAAACTCAGGAAACCCATTCAGGAAATCCACAAATCAGGACTGCGCGCTGCTGCCGTTGTTGCTGATCTTCTCACAGTGGCTCGTGGTGTGGCCAGTCCGCACGAAATTCTCTGTATCAATGATATAATAAAAGCCTACCTTTCTTCTCCTGAATATAAAAAACAGAAATTGTTCTATCCTGAAATTTCATTACAAATTGACCTAACAACTGACTTAGCAAACTGTAAATGCTCCGCTGTCCATATCCAGAAAATCTTAATGAATCTGGTCAACAATGCTTTTGAGGCCATTGACTTAGCAGGCACGATTAGTATTTCCACCACGAGCCATGAGTTCACTGATGGACAGACTGAAGGTCCACTATTGGAAGCAGGTAATTATATTGTATTGCGGGTAAGTGACAACGGTTCTGGGATGTCTGCCGATACACTGCAACATATCTTTGAACCTTTTTACACAAAAAAAGTAATGGGTAGAAGCGGTACAGGCCTTGGATTGGCTGTTGTCTGGAACACTGTACAGGAGCATGGAGGAATCATTGATGTTAGCAGCAATAACCAGGGCACCACATTCTCACTCTACTTTCCTGTAACCACGGTAGAAAGACAACATTCCACCAAAGGTGCCAAGGAAGAGTTACAGGGCACAGCAAGTATTCTAGTGGTGGATGATGAACCAATACAACGAGATATTAGCCACAAAATCCTGACAAAACTTGGTTACACTGTCCACACCGCCGACAGTGGAGAAAGCGCTGTGGACTATCTGAAAGATCATTCTGTTGATCTGGTGCTCCTAGATATGCTGATGGACCCAGGCATGAACGGATACCAGACATACAAAGCAATCAACCTTCTGTTCCCCGGCCAGAAAGCAATCATTGCCAGTGGCTTTTCTGAAAGTAATGACGTAAAGGCGACTCTGGAACTAGGTGCTAATCTCTTTATAAAGAAACCCTACTCAATAGCACATCTTGGTCAGGCGGTGAAACAGGTATTGGCTTAAGGGTAACTAATTTTCAGTATCTTTTGCTATCTTTTTTAGCCCCATTACTATCCAGCATAACAAATCGATCAAAATGATACCATTCAAAGGGATGTGAACGAAGTTCTTCTTCAAGTAAATCAGCGTATTGCTGAGCTGCTTCCTGAATCAGCTTCTTTCTATCAGCTCTCTTTTCACAA
Source organism: Desulfocapsa sp. (assembly GCA_030635405.1). The sequence goes on along the minus strand of DAOVZA010000019.1, from coordinate 7,316 downwards.
TGAATATATAATGGATCGGCGAGTTTAAACTGATACCTGTTTTTCCCTGTACGAAAACTAAAGAAGCAAAAAATTGGAGCACCGGAAACCATGGCAAAAATATACGGAGCCTCAGGCACTTTTGCCTTAGCACCTAAGAAATCAACTTCCAGGCTTCGTTGATCTCCGCGCCAGACGATATCTCCAGTCATTGATACCAATCCCCCTTCCTGAAGGAATCGAATGCCTTCAACCGCGTCAAAGGGTGACCCACCATCACGTGAGACACCGATGATTTTCACGCCTGACTTCTGGAGTTGCTCTTTTTGGAGCCTCTCCACACCTTCTTTTTCCTTCACGCCCATATATAAAAGAAGATTCAATTTGTTTTTCTGCTGTTTTAAAACCTGGGCTGCAATCTCCCAGTTTCCAAGATGTGACATTAATAAAATTGCACCTTTTTCGGCAACCACGGCTTCCATTTTCTCCCAGCCTTCCGATTGAAAAACTGTCTTTTGACCATGGTTAGCAAGAAAACGATCATAATGGATGGTTGTAAAATTCTGATACTGCTGGAATGTGCAAATATTGCGCTGAAAACTGTTTTTTTCAGGATACAGGAGGCCATAAAACCTGCGACTCTCCTTTGTGTTTTTTGAGAAAAGAAAATAGCCGAATGCAATAATTTTAGAGACAACAAGAAAGAGCCAAGAGCCACAAAGCCTTGTCATTGTTTCAAGAAAAACGTACCAAAAGCCTTTCACTTTTGTTTCCATTGCCTACAAAATATTCGTTGTACAATCAGACGACTGAAGGTACTGGAATTTCTTAAAAAATCCTTCCAGGGATGAAAGTGAGAAATTCGTTCTTCTCCTTTCTGATAGATCACCTGAACCGGTGCCTCGATGACTGAAATGCCTTTTTGCTGCGCCTTAACCAGAACTTCCACTTCATATTGAAAACGTAATGCCTTTACATCTAGTTCCAATACTTCCGGTAATGGATACAACCTGTACCCTGACTGAGAATCGCTGACTCGAGGGCCGCCGGAAAGCCATACCCAGAAATTGGAGAAGCCTCTGCCAAATCTTGATGTCCAGGGAACATTTTCTCCATTCATTCCCTGTCGTGCCCCGATTACTATTGAACGAATATTTTCTGTTATAGCTGTGGTGAGCTTTTTAATGTCTTCCGGTTTATGCTGACCATCTGCATCGAGTGTTATTGCCCAGTTCGACACCTCACATGCTGCTGAAAATCCGGTTTTCAGGGCTGCTCCCTTCCCTAAATTCTCTTGATGGGTGATTACTGTGATTCCTGTCATGGAAGAGAGGACCTCTGCAGTTTGATCCGTTGAACCATCATCGACCACGAAAATGGGATATCCCAATGGAATCGTCTTTAATAAAACATCACTGATCCGTGTTCCATGATTATACACCGGAATAACAATTGCGAGTCTATCGTAATTCATCATTCTGCCTCTCTCTTTGACGCAAAGGCGATGCTCCAGGTTCCAGGTCCCATATGTACTCCGGACGTAAGTGATATAGGAAGCAACAGAATTTCTGCATCTGGTAACAGTTTTTCTATTTGCGGTTTCACGATCCCTGTCAGCCACTCCAAATTATCGGTGTACTGCAACAGCACCAACAAGCTCGGACCATTCTTGCTTTCGGCACTGATTTTTTCTTTTGCAAACTCCAGCTGAGCATCACGGTTTCGCACCACGCCTACTTTCTTGACTCCTTCAGAGGTTGGTGAGATCACAGGTTTCATCTGAAGAAGATCGCCAAAAAAAGCTTTTGTTTGTGAAACACGCCCACCCGCCACAAGATATTTAAGCTCATGGATAAAGACAAACTCTTCTGCCTCCTTGGTGAGGTTTTCTGCATATGTGATCACCGCGTCAGATTCAGCACCACCTTCAGCAAATCGAGCGGTTAAAAGAGCAATAACCGCAAGTCTTCCTGAGGCGGCGCCACTATCCAAAACTGTAAACTGGTGGCCAGAGTCATGCGCTTTCTGCCAATCATCAGCAACTGCAAAATTACCGGTAAAGGCAGAACCGGTACTCAAATACAACACCTTACCATACTGCTGAACCGCTGCATCGTAATGCAGATATCGTTCGTGGTTTGACGCCTGAGCCGTGCTTACCCGCGTTCCTGCTTTCATAAGAAGATAGAGCTGCTCAGGTGAAAAAAGACTTTCTGGTAAAACCTGATCCTGAGCGAGGATATAACTGTCAAGCAGAATAATTCCATGGCTGTGAGCAAGATCCCTTGGAACAGATCCAGCCGCATCAGTCATGATGCGTATTGTGTTAGAGGCGAATGATTTGCGTTTTTCATCCGTAAGCATTGAATCCATAGCCTCATCCGACCAGTTCACAACATCACCAAGCATCGCTAGCTTGCTGCGTAACTCCTCAGGATCCCGCGTATGAATATGCAATTTAACTCCTGAATCATCAGGAACAATCACCGTACTGTTTCCAAGGTTTGCAATTCTCTGATTAAGATTATCCTGATCGTCATCAATCACAAGCGAGGCTTCCACGCAATATTCACCTGTAGCCTGAGGATGAAAGGACTCATCAAGAGAAAGCGTTTTTCCAAAAAGATCCGTTATAGAGCTTACATTTTTAGGTTGCCGGGTAAACGTCTGAAAAAATCCATCAAAAAAAAGAAACATCCCCAGGGCTCCGGAATCAACGACTCCTGCTTCCTTTAGCTCTGGAAGTTCATCTGCTGTGGCAAGAACTGCATTTTGTAGATGTTTTCTAATACTGATATAATCAGGATCAGAATCCCTTTCTTCCTCGAGCACCGAAGCAAGAGTATCAAAGACAGTGAGCATAGTGCCAGTTCTTGGTTCAGAAACAGCCTTCCATGCCATCTCTCTGCCTTTTTTTGCCTGAAACTCCAAATCAAAATTTTCCGGACTTAAGAATTCACGAAGAAACGCCACGGCAATATTTCCGGAATTCCCCCGACCACTTAAAGAAAGCCGACCTACGACATCAGCCATTCCGCTGTCACCATCCCGCAAAGGAGCAAGACTTACACGCAGATTTGCTCCAGTATCTCCATCGGCAACCGGAAAAACATTTATACGATCAAGAAGATCGGCCCAAACCACCAAATTTTCATATCCGGCAATTGAAGCTGTTATAAGTCGATGAAGAAGCTTTTCCTTTTCATTCATTATACTGACTTGCTTTATTTGCACAGGTTACAGGTAAGATCGACACAGCATTTACAAATAATGTTTCAATAATTTGTATATCGTTTGTAAATGAGGATATTTGGGGATTTCGATGAATGGTGTTTAACAGAGATTTGCCTTGAATTAAACTTTTGTTATATATTTTTGCCAAAACAGTGCAGTACCGGTTTCTGCATCAAGCTCATAATCTGCAAAACCAAACTTTCTATATGCCGATTTTGCAATTTCATTATTACTGAGCACTTCAAGGGTTACTTTACAGCAGCCTTTTGTTCTTCCTATTTCGTCTATCTTATCCAACATTCGTTGGCTGATGCCATTGCCCCTGAATTCAGCAAGCACAACAAAATCATGAATGTTGATTAACGGCTTGCATGAAAAAGTAGAAAATGCCTCAAAACAATTAGCAAGGCCTGCCGGTTGTCCATCAACATAAGCAATTATTGAAAATGCATGGGGCACTTTTGACAATGCCTTAACAATATCTTTTTTAACATCTTCTTTGAGTGGACTTCCCCCTCCCATTGGGTCAGAGGCATAATCATCAAGCAATATGGGGATTTCCTTCTCATGCTTTTCATTCAAATAGTTTGCTTCAATTACTTCGACATTCATCCATGGCTCACTTGACTATTATGTAATCCTTTTTTAACCGCTCGCCCCAACTGTTCTCTTGAGTACGGTTTATTTATAAACTCGCTGGCTCCAAGCTTAAGGGCCTTTTTCACATCGTCGCTCTCAGAAAACCCACTTGCAATGATAGCTTTTTGATCAGGAATTATTTTCAGCATCTCTTCATACGTCTGACAACCGTTCATACCCGGAGCCATCAGCATATCAAGCACCACAAGATCAACCTTATTATTCTTAATAAACTCCACAGCCTGTTCACCAGAATTTAAAGAAACAACACTATACTCTAAAGTTTTTAACATTTGACAAGCCACTTCCCGCAAATGACTCTCATCATCCACGATCAATATACGTTCTCCATTACCACTAAGAATTTCCTGACCGTCTTTATCGATGGAAATTGCTCTCTTTACCTTACTTACCGGAAAGAACAGTTGGAAACATGTTCCTTTATTATTACTATTTACCAGCACTACTCCACCATGATCCTTCATGGTATTCCAAACAACCGCCAGACCTAAACCGGTACCACTTCTTCCCATAATTTTCTTGGTATAAAATGGTTCAAAGATTCGTGCCAGGTCTATGTCTTCGATGCCGGGTCCGTTGTCTTGAACATTCAAAACAACATAGTCGCCACTTTTTATATGATATTTGGATGCTTTCTCAGCAGTAATACTTTTATTTTCAGTACTAACAATAATTTTGCCATCAGTAGCAACAGCTTCAGCAGCATTTGTAACCAGATTCATAAGGCATTTTTTTACATGAACAGAAGAGCAGAGAATCGCAGAATCAGAGGAAGTGAGCTGGCGTTTGCATGATACTGTTGGATGCAAAATTTCCAGTGCCGTGTATTCCGGAGAATTAAGATACTCGTCTGCTAAAGTGTTAATATCATGCAATTCCCTGATACTCGCAGCACTTCTTGCAACAGTCAGCAGGTCAGCAACTATCACTGCAGCCCTTAAACCAGAATCATGAATAGCCTCGATTGGTTTTCTGAGTTTATCCTTTCTGGGAAGGTCATAAAGTATCAATTCAGAATATCCAGTGACACCCGAGAGGATATTATTCAGATCATGGGCTACACCTCCTGCCATCAGACCAATTGATTCCATCTTTTTAGCTTGGGACAGTTTCTTTTCGATCTCCCCTCTTTTGATAAAATCGAGTTCAATCTGTTTTTGCTGTCTCTCCTGCTCTTTAGTAAATCGGTTGTAAAGTATGATGGTCATCCACCAAATAATCATAACAATGCCAAGCAGAATCATACTTGAAGAAACAATAACCATATTTAAGGTTTTCTTTTTCGACATGATGCCGGCATAAGCGTCATTTAATTCAGTCAAATGAATAGTTTTATGCGAAAAAAGAAGATTATTAAGATCTAATATAGCCGCATGAACAATTTTCAACTCATGCGTTTGTAGATTTTCCAGAATACAATCTGAATTGAGTTGATAAAAGACGGTTACAGAGTCAGCTAACACATTAATTTTCTTCAGCAGCTCCTCTGCGGAGTTTTCTTCCTCAATGCCAATATGTTTTTCATGCTGCATATGAATTTCCCCATGCTTACGCAGCAACTCCACTGATTCTTTCAGGTTTTGAACTGCATCAGCATCGCGCCCTTTTGAGAGAGCACAATGCAATGAGTAATGGCCGATCTGAGAGGTATAGGCAGACATTTCTGTCATTGCGATGGCGCCAGGTGTAATATCCGAGACAATCTCACGGAGAAATCCCCCGCCTTTTTTTGAATGAACAAAAAGAAAGATATTACTTGTTATGATCAGGGCACAAATAACGATAAATCCGATATGGAGATTTTTTTTCATTATTTCACCGCTTGATTGATTTCAATGGCATATCGATACATATTGGCTATAGCAAGGATTACAGCTTGTACGAACTCTTTATTTTGTAAAAAAACAAACAAAATCATTTGTTACACAAAAAAAGTATATCGCACCTATCCTGAGAAATCCAGTAAATGCATTGTAATAATATCAATAGGGTCAGGGAAAACTGCTACGGCAGAAGACAGTAACAGGCTAACAGACTAGGACAACAAGAAGATCTTACAAATCGCCTCTCTGTCATATTTGCCGTTTGAATTTGTTGGTATTGCAGATACTACTCTGATTCGTTTTGGTTGAGCGGCCGGTTCCAGCAGATCCAGCAGGGTATTTTTAACCTGATCGACATCAACATCATTGCCTCTTATAAGTGCTGCAATCAAGTTGCCTCTTCCATTCTTTTCAGGAATAGACACGACCACACATTCTTTCACTTGAGGCTGATTTCGCAAGACATCTTTCACTTCATCAAGATCAACTCTGATACCACCCACTTTGGTTATGGCATCAGCCCTGCCATGCAAAGAGAAGCTGTTTGTTCCGACCCGTTTTACCCGATCACCTGAAAGAAAAAAACCTTCTTTATCCACCATGAGCTCAGGAGACAGAAAGGGAGACCTCACGTAAAGCCGTTCTTCGTAAATTTTCCAGTATAGAGGCTCAAGTGGGTTAAAAGACTCCTGCCCCGCAAATCGATCTCTGCTGGCAAGCCCTCCTGTTTCCGTTGAACCATATACTTCCACCACCCCAATCATATTACAGGATGAAAAGCTCAGGCTATCTTCTTTTTCAAGCATGCCAGCAGATGAAAAAGCCAGGCGAAGAGTTGTTCCCACACTCCTTCCTTTCAAAATACGATAATGGACTGGAACACTGACAAGAATAGTTGCTGACTGCTGCTGCACTGAATCCACAATTTCCAGAGGAAAAGATGGTGTTGCGGCAAGAACTGAAGCTGAGGTAACAAGAGGAATCATCACGGAAAAGAGAAGCCCGTAGATATGATATGGGCTCACCGTTGATACGATAACATCATCACTGTTTATTTCGTAACAAGAAGCCATATAGATGGCCTCACCAAAGATATTTCCAACGGTTTTAGACCATACTTTCGGAGCACCAGTGGAACCACCGGTGAAAATCTGCAGAAGTTCCTGATCTTTAGAGATTTGTACTTCAGGCAAGGGCTCCCCCACTGAGGAGTCATCGCAAAAAATCAGTTGTGTATCCTTGGAAAGTTCCCGATCCACATCTACCACAGCAGCAGTAAAACCAGTTGCATCCTGTGCCTGTTGCAGGGCACGCTCTGAAAAGCCATGCGGCAGAACAAGCACCGTTTCTGTGACAAGAGCTGCAAGCAGTGCAGCGGCTATCACGTCTCTTCCTTCTGCTGCAAGACAGACAGGTTTACTCTTTGTTTGTTTTATAAATACTGCAGATAACGTTCCAGCCATTGCAAATACATCTGCACGGTTGGCAGCATCACAAAGAAAAGTACGCTCTTGATTAGCCTTTTCGCGGAGAAGCTTGTTTAGAAAGCGTTCCACATCAGCACTGCTGTACAGCTCCTTCATGTCAGGTCAAATCCTTCCCAAAAGCCTGATCTGCCAT
>DAOVZA010000053.1 GCA_030635405.1 Desulfocapsa sp. | reverse complement strand
TCCGTGGTGGAGTTCATATTTTTCTTTTATGCCTCGCAGGATTGCGATGGTATCCTCTTCACTGGGTTCTTCAACAAGAACAGGTTGAAATCTTCGCTCAAGAGCGGCATCCTTTTCAATGTACTTGCGATATTCATCAAGGGTCGTAGCTCCAATGCAGTGAAGCTCACCTCGGGCAAGTGCTGGTTTTAGCATATTAGATGCATCCATGGATCCTTCGGCAGCACCAGCACCTACGAGTGTGTGGATTTCGTCAATAAAGAGAATGATTTCGCCCGCTCGTTGTTCCACTTCCTTGAGCACCGCTTTTAGCCTGTCTTCAAACTCTCCCCTGTATTTGGCACCAGCAATCAGAGATCCAAGGTCAAGTGACATGACCTGTTTTCCTTCAAGAGTGGCTGGGATGTCACCATTAACTATTCTTAAAGCTAAACCTTCTGCGATGGCAGTCTTGCCTACACCGGGTTCGCCAATGAGAATTGGATTGTTTTTGGTACGTCTTGAGAGGACCTGAATGATTCTTCGAATTTCCTCATCTCTTCCGATTACCGGATCAAGTTTCCCTTGTCTTGCTACATCAGTGAGGTTGCGGGCATATTTTTCAAGAGCCTGATATTTTTCTTCAGGGTATTGGTCGGTGACTCGTTGGTTGCCACGGATGGTTGTGAGTGCAGTCAGGAAACCTTTTTCATCAACACTCAGTTTCTTCAGCATTTTTGCACTGGCTGATTTTCTGTCCTGAATAATATTAAGAAAGAGATGTTCCTGGCTGACAAAGTCATCCTGCATCTGCTTGGCAGTGTTAAAGGAATTGTCAATAATTCTTCGCAGGTCATTTGAAAGATAGGCCTGGCCAGCGCCACTTCCGCTTACCTGTGAAATGTTGCCTATGAGTTTGTCTGTTTCCATGAGGACGATTGATGGATCTATCCCCATTTTCTGAAGCACCGGTACAACAACTCCTTCAGGTTGTTCCAGTATGGTTTTTACCAGGTGTGAAATTCTGATTTCCTGATTGTTATTGTTTTGCGCAAGTTGCTGTGCGTTTTGTATCGCTTCCTGAGATTTTATTGTGAGTTTGTCGAATTGCATGATCTTTCTCCCCTTTTTTCGTTTATGCTGATATCGCATAAATTATATCGTAAAACCGGATAACTAGATCCAGTGGAATTTCCTTTTGTAAAGAAAAATAAGGATTAAAAGGGTGCGTGTCAAGATTTTGGCAAGAAAATTGCAAACAGAAGGACTGTCGAGAGGTAACAGAGAAGAGAAAGAATAAAAAAAGTGGTGAATCCTGAAACAGGATTCACCACTTGGTAAAGCAGAGTTGGATCAGCCGCAACCGCCAGATCCACAGGATCCGGAACTGCATCCGCCACCACTACCAGCAATGGAGTTGGTGGAAGTAATTCCAAAGCCTGATCGTGGTCCAGCATCAATAAATTCAACTTTGATGGAACCACAGGTGCTCATTAAACCTTCTTCAACCAGAAATTTAAGGTCGTCCTGGTCGTATACGTTGTCGTTATCTTTTGGCTCATCCAGAGCCAATCCCAATGAAGGGCCAGCTCAGCCGCCTTGCATTAAAGCAATACGGAGAGCAGAACTGATATTGTTCTGTTCCAAGTATTCCTTAAGCTTTACAACTGCTTCGTCTGTTACTGTAAAATCAGACATGAAAACCTCCTGTAAAATAAAAGATAGCAAAGAAAAAAATCTCTTTAATTTGCAAATTTAAAATAATGTAATCTGACCGCCAAGTTAGATTGTTCTTTCCATCATCTGTGGAAATGATATCATACAAACATAATAACTCACATAGAGAAGTCAATCTTTGTTCTGTGAAAATCATTCCCAAAGAGGCTGTCATGTTCTTTGAAAGTAGGGAAGGGTTAATTGTTTTGATTTTAACTATTGGGTAAGTATTCTTTTTTTCGACTATATTCATCAATACGCTGATATGAAAAACAAATGATGTGAAAAGGTTTTTGATATGAAAAAAATAGTTATATCCACCGGAGGCGGTGATGCCCCAGGTTTGAATGCTGTCATTTATGCCGTTGTTCATGCGTGCTATAAACGTGGTTGGGAAGTTTACGGTAGTCGGAGTGGTTATAAAGGACTACTCGATATGGATGAGCTTGTAAGGCTTGGGGTTGACGATGTCGAGGATATTTACTCAACTGGCGGAACAATCATAGGTTCCACCAATAAAGGTGATCCTTTTGCCATGCCCGTTGAAAATCTAGCAGGAGAAATGACTATTGTTGATGTGTCTGACAAGATTCTTCATAACTTTAAACGAATGGGATTTGATTGTCATATCGCCATAGGTGGCGATGGGAGTCTGGAAATCGCTCGTAAGTTTGCCGTGAAGGGCATGCCTGTGATAGGGGTGCCTAAGACAATTGATAATGACCTGGAGGCAACTGATCGAACCTTTGGTTTTGATACTGCCGTTTCAACTGCTACAGAAGCATTAGATAAGCTCCATTCAACTGCCAAATCTCATGACCGGGTTATGGTGGTTGAAGTGATGGGTAGAGACGCCGGATGGATTGCTCTCTATTCAGGGATTTCAGGTGGAGCGGATGTAATTTTAATACCGGAACTACCCTTTGAGATGGAAAAGGTCTGTGAGAAAATCATGGATAATGCTCTTCATGATAAGGATTATGCGATAATTGTGGTGGCTGAAGGTGCTGTGGCAGCTGGTGGCCAAGTGATAACTAAGGGTAAGGGTGAAGTTGGGCGGAAGGAATTGCTCCTTGGAGGAATTGGTGAATGGGTTGCTTCCGAAATTAGGGAGCGCACCGGTAAAGATACCAGGTCACTTGTTCTCGGGCATTTGCAACGTGGTGGATCACCAACTACTTTTGATCGATTGCTGGCCATGCGTTTCGGAGCCGCTGCAGTTCGTCTGGTTGAGGAAGGAAAATTTGGTCATATGGTGGCTTTAATATCTCCCAATATGAGCTCTGTTCCCTTGGAAGATGCTGTAAAATCGAGAAAAAAAGTTAATCTGGATAATGATAAGGTATTTACGGCCAGAGAAATTGGTATTTGTCTGGGAGACTGAATAAGTAAGCAATGAAAGAAGAAAATAGTAATCTTTTCCTACGTGTATATGACAGGTTGTTTAATCATTATGGCTCGCAAGGGTGGTGGCCCTGTGAAACACCACTTGAAATGATGGTTGGTGCCGTGTTAACCCAAAATACGAATTGGGGGAACGTGGAAAAGGCTCTTACAAATCTTAAACAATCTGGCAATTTTTCGTTTACCACTCTTCTTGAAATGGATCAGGAACTGCTTGCTGAGTATGTTCGACCGTCTGGTTACTATAATATTAAAGCTCGCAGATTGAAGAATTTGTTTCAGATGATTGTTGATGAGTATGAAGGAGAACTAGAGTTTTTCTTTGAGGATAATCTGGAAGACAGTCGTGAAAATCTTTTGAGGGTTAAAGGTGTGGGGCCTGAGACGGCCGATGCCATTTTATTGTATGCAGCAGAAAAACCAATTTTTGTGATTGATACCTATACACACCGTGTTTTTTCCAGGCATCAGCTTGTTGAGGAAGATACTGATTATTTCAGTCTGCAACAGGAGTTCATGGATAATTTACCTGAAGACGCTCCACTTTTTAATGAATTTCATGCCTTGATTGTTGCTGTGGCAAAGGAGTTCTGTAAAAAAACAAAACCCCGTTGTAACGAGTGTCCGTTACAACGGGTGGAGAGGTAGAAATCTGCTTTTATCTTTGTAGATTTGTTATGCTTTTAAGTTCAGCATTTCTCCCATCATTTGATCACTGACTTCCAGTGTCTTTAAATTCGCCTCATAAAATCTGGCATTAAGTTGTGTGTCCGGAAGTTCTTCGCCCAGATCAACATTTGACTGTTCAATAAGCTCACTCCCATTGTTTGTCTGTTCGAGTATCTGTGTGCCAGGGCTGTCTATTGTTTCAACACTTGCTTGTACTCCCTGTGGAGCCTGGTTTGCCAGAGTAACTCTTGTTTTCTTGTATCCTTCTGTGGATGCATTGGCAATATTGTTGGCATTGGATTCAAGTTTTGTTCCAAATGCCTGAAGCCCTGAGAGGGCTTGATTAACGCCAGATATCATTTCGTCACCATAATTTATCTTTACAATTAATAACTTTCTTAAAATTTAATGCGAAAATGATGCCATTATGAATTGTTGCTGGTCGATATAAAATATTGTTTATGATATCGGGTTATTCAGTGGCTGTTCCAGTTTGTAGCTAGGTTTTTTTGAATGAAATAAGGTTATTTGGTATTACGGAAAAGATATCTTCGTTACTTTATGGTCACTTGACATCACGTTCTCGGATAAAAAATATTACGATCTTAACTTGTCGTAATATTTTTTCAGATCTTCATCAAGGAAACGGCGTATCTTGTTCTGATTGCTGATATGTCCTTGCCAAATGTCCTTGGATCCACTGTTTTGTATCAGTTTTTCGGTTTTTCCAGCCATCTTATTCCAGAGGTTTTTACGATATTCAGTGTCAAGATCAACAAGATCACTGCTGTCCGAGAGGGATTTTTTGAGAAGGCCCTTAAAACCAAAATTATTGAAAATTAACATTCCAACAGCCAGAGTACCACGGAGAAAAAGAAGAGGCATAATCAGACTTGTGACGGTCAATCCTTCTCCGCGAAGAGATGAAATAAGAGTTTGCTTAGGGAGAGAAATAAGGCTGTTTGTTATGACGTCGCCAAAACAGAATAAGGCAACTGCAAGACCAACGGTTATTTTCCCGATTTTTCTAAAGAGTTTTCGGCCTCTTTGTGTAAATTCAGCAAGGGCTTCAGAAACTATGCCAAGTTCATTTACCTGACGATCAATATCTTCCAATATGTGATTCAGACGAAGATTAGGGGCAGCGTAGATTTTCTCCATCAGCTCTTTTCTTTCCTGTGGCCATGAATCTTGGGCTTTGACGGAATTTGTGAGTTCAGGAGCATAAGTAAGGTAAATGTGAGGGATATCTTTACGACCAGTCATTTGAGACATATTCCAGCACAGTGTGCCGTAGGAACGAACAAGATCACTGATATTGTCACATTCATCAATTCGACTCATGACAAAGACAATTCTATCTTCACCAGATTTCTCCGGCAGAGTATTTCGTATTGCAGAATAGGTTTCCTTAATTGTACCAGCCTTATGGGGGTCAAACATAAGCACGATAAGATCAGCCATTTTAGCAAATTCACCCAACACTTCCATGTAGTCGTAGCCACGATCTTTCTCTGTTGTGGCATCAAGCATTCCGGGACTGTCAATGATAGCCATGTTCTCAAAGGTGGGAGAATCAATGTTTTTCAGGCACATATGAGAGATAAGCTTTTCACCATATTGTTTGAATTTAACAAATGGCAGGCGATCATCATTGACCAGTGTGGAGCCAGGAACTTCTTCAGGGCGGTTGCTTCCTTCAGCAGTGATAACCGAGCAGGCAGCAACGGTTGCAGCCTGTGCTGTGCGCTGAATATCAGCACCAATAAGTTCGTTGATGAGTGTTGACTTTCCAGAGGAGTAGTTGCCAATTATGAGGACAATGGGTTTCCATTTCATGCTGGATTCAAGACTACTAAAATCCATGTCGTATTTTGAAAATAATGGTGCTATTTTTTTATTAACTCTGTTTTGGATTTCTGTTTGTAGTTTACTTGCAAGCATGGATAAGCTCTCTGTGTGACGTATTGATGAAAAGTTGAATCGTATTATAAATAATATAAGATATTGTCGATGTGGCTGAAATGTTCTGAATTATTAGCAACCCTGTAGCTATCGTGCAACAATAAATTTCAATCTAAGATACTACGTTTAGAGTTGAAAAGAAAGATGGTAGATTACTTGCCGTTTTCTTTGGAAGCGTTTGAGAGAAATTGCTGGCAGATGCTCTGCACCAGTTTTGTCTCCTTGGATTTCAACTCAATCCGACCAAAGAATTGTCTAATATTACGCATGTAATAGTCGTGGCTTTTATCTCGTAAAAAATCGATCTTTCCTAAACTGTTTTCCACGTATTGATACATATTTTCAACTTCATAGGATGTGGCAATTTTAGGTTTGGGAATAAGCTCTTTTTGTTCATGAACCACGGAATGAAAGATTTCATAGCAATGAATAGCCACTGCCTGAGCCAGGTTTAAAGAAGAAAAATCACAGGTTGGGATGGCTGAACGAAGTTGACAATAGTTAAGATCGTCATTGGTGAGGCCACGATCTTCAGCACCAAAAAGAAATGCGATGTCATTTTCTGGCAACAGCGGCAGAATGATTTTCATGATATCTCGAGGACTGTTGCCGGGTCCTCTGTGTCGACCTTTACGAGCAGTTGTTCCAATAACTTTTGAAAAAGGTTTCAGAGCATCTGCCAGATTTTCATGGAATGCCATGTTGTCAATGAGATGTGCTGCATTGTGGGTAGCCAGCTTTACCATCCGTGAATGATTTGGGTATTCCTTTGCCACAACAATCAACCGAGTGATGCCCATATTCCAGGCTGCTCGTGCTGCTGAACCAATATTCTCTGGGTATTTAGGTTCCACCAGTACGATGGCAATATTATCTAAGAGCGGATGGCTTTGTGGCATGATTGATCTGTAGATACAAGAAAAGTGAAGTCTTATGTAGTTTTCTTCTTGGGCGCAAGCGGGCCAAAATAGATTCGATTGCGCCGCAGGTCAACATCGAGAAGTATAACCTGCAACATATCACCAATCTGAAAAGACCTTCCGCTATGTTTTCCTGTAAGGCGATGATGTTTACCATCAAAGACATAGTAGTCATCTTTCAGTGTGGTGAGTGAAATACCACCACTGACAAAAAGTTCTGTGAGTTCAACAAAAATAGCAGATGCAGTAACTCCTGAAATAACAGCCTGAAATTCTTCTCCAACTTTGTTGTGCATAAATCGGACTTTCAGTCTGTCATTCATTTCACGTTCAGCCTTTACTGCTATGCGTTCACGGGCAGAAAGAAATACTCCCATATCTTTAATTGTTACTTTTGATTCCTTCTGTCTGGTTTTTATCTTCGCTCGCCGTTGGAGAAAGTTTTGTAATGTCCGGTGAACAGTAAGGTCTGGATAACGACGGATCGGGGATGTGAAATGTGCATAATCCGTTGCTGCTAACCCAAAATGACCAACGTTTTTTGAATCGTATTTCGCCTGTTGCATGGTGCGTAAAAGGAGATTGTTGATAACGTATTCCTTTGGACTATCCTTTACCAGGGCAAGAACTTGCCCAAACCAGTCGGGATCCTGACGAAGAGGCGGCAGGTCAATACCAAGCGATCGTCCAAATTCGACAAATTCCTGAATTTTTTCAGGAGATGGACGCTCATGGATACGATAAAGCCCTTCGAGGTGGTTTTCTGTAAATGTTTCTGCAACGGCTTCGTTTGCAGCGAGCATAAATTCTTCTATGAGCTTATGAGCAAAATTTCTCTCGGTACGACTGATTGAAGAAATTTTTCCCTCATCGTTTAATTCCATAAATGGTTCGGGAATTGTGAAGCCAATTGAGCCTCGTTGTTCTCTTAACAGCATGAGAGCGCTGGCAAGTTCACCAGCCCATTTTAAAGGTGTAAGGAACTCTTTATACTGCCGTCTCACATCAAGATCATGATCCGTTAAGATTTGTCTGACTGTTGTATATGTGAAACGTTTTTTGCTGCAGATAATTGATTTTGTAAATGATTTTTTATGAAGATGTCCTGCTCTGTCAAAGTCGAGTATGGCGGTGAAGGCATAGCGGTCTTCATCCGGCACCAGACTGCACAGGCCATTTGAGAGTTTTTCAGGGAGCATGGGAATAACCCGACCCGGAAAGTAAATGGAAGTTCCACGCTCGTAGGCGTCTTTATCAAGTGCTGTTCCTATACGGACATAATGGGCCACGTCAGCAATGGAAACGTAGAGTTTAAATCCTTTAGGTGTTTTGATAACGGCTATGGCATCGTCAAAATCTTTGGCTGTTTCACCATCGATGGTCACATGCTGAATGTCTCGTAGATCAAGCCTTCCGTCAGAAGGGATGATCTCATCACTGATTGCGTCAACCTGTGCTTCAGTTTTCTCGCTGAATTTGTGGGGCAGGCCATGGTTTTCTATAACCATTCGCATCTGAACATCAACAAGGTCAGGATCACCAAGTACCTCAATAAGAGTGCCTTCTTCGTGATGGCTGTCGTTACTTTCTCCTGTTATCTTCACGATAACAGCATCGCCATCCTGCAGATTTTCAGGGATATTCTCGGTTATGCGGATTGTAAAAGGATACCTTGAGTCTTCTGGATAAACAAAGGTCTGAGCTCCCTGCAAGGAGACAAACCCAGCCATTTGTTCACGGCCTCGTCCTAGAACCGTAAGAACTTCAGCCTCTGGCCGACCATCTTTTTTTACCTTATAGATCCGTATCAGAACTTTATCGCCATGATGGGCATTGCCCACGTTTGTTGGCGAAATGAAAGCATCTCTTGTGTAATTTGTGGGCCCAAGTTGTGAGGTGAGGCCACTTACAAAGCCAAAACCCTTTGTGTTTATATCAATGGTTCCTTCGGCAAGCCCGTTTTTGAGCCCAGCTTCATAGGTGTATTTTTCTACCTCAGTGAGGATTTTTTCACTTGTGAGCTGGAGCAGGAGACGATGAAGTGGCTTTCTGTCTGAAAGTGGAAGGCCTAACTGTTTAAAAATGTCTTTGTTGTCTAAAGGAGTTGCCCATTTATAAAAAAGTGTCAAAACCTGCTGGTACAGGTTGTCATCGTGAGAATTGCTCTTGTTGAATTGCTTGTTACGGTTATGTCTGTTTGATTTTTTTTTCTGTTTGAAACGTTTTTTTTTGTGCATTTTTATTTTTATTTTTTCCAAGAAGCTTTTAATTTGGCAGAGTTGCGGAAAAGTGATACTTTACTCGATACGTCTGAGTGTTATAGCGTATGAGTCACTTTTGTATTGTGTAGGATAGTCATGATTGTTTTAAAAGCAATTGTATTTCCGGATTTCCTTCAGGATCTCCATAAAAGAACGATATTCTCTGGATTTTTATGCAGTATATCCC
>DAOVZA010000047.1 GCA_030635405.1 Desulfocapsa sp. | reverse complement strand
GAGAATCCAATCGAAAGCTACGTAAAGATGGTTCGTAATGACCTGATGGGCGTTGTTCGTGAAGATCTTATCTATGACTGTGGTCGTCACGTTGATGAGTCCGTTAAACTTTTCGAAGAATGGGGCCTTCCTATTTGGAAAAAAGATGCAGACGGCGAGAACCTTGATGGTTCAAAGCCCGCTGCTACCCTGCGTGAAGGTGGAACTCCTGTACGTACCGGTAAATGGCAGATCATGATCAACGGTGAGTCCTACAAATGTATCGTTGCTGAGCCTGCAAAAGCCGCACTTGGTGAAGAAAATTGTCTCGAGCGTATTTTTATCGTGAAAATGCTTCTTGATAAAAACAAAGCTAACCAGATTGCTGGCGCTGTTGGTTTCTCTACCCGTGAAAATAAAGTACACGTTTTCCGTTGCAAGACTGCTCTCGTAGCTTGTGGTGGTGCTGTTAATATTTTCCGTCCACGGTCTACCGGTGAAGGTAAAGGTCGTGCATGGTATCCAGTATGGAATGCTGGTTCCACCTACACCATGTGTGGTCAGGTTGGCGCTACCATGACAATGATGGAAAATCGTTTCACCCCAGCTCGTTTTAAAGATGGATACGGACCTGTTGGTGCGTGGTTCCTTCTTTTCAAAGCTAAGGTATCTAACGGTCTTGGTGAGTTCTATGCAAATAGCGATGCAGTTAAGGATGAGCTCGAGAAGTTCATGCCTTATGGTGCTTCTGCTGTTACACCTACCTGTCTTCGTAACCATCTCATGATTAATGAGCTGAAAGCTGGACGTGGACCAATCTACATGGCTACTGATGTTGCTCTTAACGCCTTCCTTGAAGAACGTAAAGAAGCTGGAATGAACGAGAAAGATCTTAAGAAATTCTGGAAACACCTTGAGTCTGAAGCTTGGGAAGATTTCCTTGATATGTCTGTTGGACAGGCTGGCCTCTGGGCTGGTGCCAACGTTGAGCCTGAGAAAGTAGGTTCTGAGATCATGCCAACCGAACCTTACCTTCTTGGTTCTCATTCTGGTTGTTGTGGTATCTGGTGTTCAGGTCCTGAAGAAGATTGGGTTCCTAGTGTTGATGGCAGTCGTGCTCATCAGTACAAATGGGGATACAATCGTATGACAACAGTTGACGGACTCTTCACTGCTGGTGATGGTGTTGGTGCTTCTGGTCATAAATTCTCCTCTGGTGCTCATGCTGAAGGCCGTATCGTTGCAAAACAGATGGTTAAATTCTGTCGTGACAATGCTGATTTCAAACCAGAGCTTATGCAGTCTGCTCAGGAACTTGCTGACGAGATCTACGCTCCAGTTAAATTGTATCAAGAACATGTTGGTAAATCTACCGCTGAGAATGTGAATCCTAACTACTGCAAACCTGCAGGTATCATGATGCGTCTCATGAAAGCTACCGATGAGTATGGTGGTGGTGTTGCGACATACTACATGACATCTGGTAAACTTCTCGGAATATGCATGGATCTTCTGCAACTTCTTCGTGAAGATGCTGCGAAAATGGCTGCCGGCGATCTGCATGAGCTCATGCGCGCTTGGGAGAACTACCATCGTATCTGGTGTGTTGAGATGCATATTCGTCACATCCAGTTCCGTGAAGAATCCCGCTACCCAGGATTCTACTACAGATCTGACTTCCCAACCGTTGATGACGAAAACTGGAAGTGTTTCGTTAACTCTACCTTCGATCCAAAGACACAAGAGTGGCTTTGTGAGAAAGTTGAGTGTATCAACATCGTTGAGACCGACCCCTGGATCTAATCCAAGGTAGTAGTAAGACATAAGTAAGAATAAAAATCTCCAGAGATCTTCGGATCTTTGGAGATTTTTACTATGTAGTGTTTGTGGTTGATTTGAGCAAAGGAAAAGCAATTAGTCCCTTTATTCTGATGAGTTACAATGTTAAAAAAAAGAGCCTTTGATTCTTGAATTTGGTTGTTTTAAAACTGAGGTATATTGAATGTCAGATTTTTATCTGGCAGGTTCGGTATTTTCAAAGGTAAATATTAAGAGTACTAATGGAGGTTGGTATGACTGACGAGCAAGGCACTTCCGGTGCGATTTTGGTCGTAGGCGGTGGTATCAGCGGGCTCACTGCAGCCCTTGAAGCCGCTGAAGTCGGCAATGATGTGTATCTGGTCGAAAAGAATGCTTATTTCGGTGGCCGTGTAGCACAGCTGAACCAGTATTTCCCTAAGCTTTGTCCCCCAAGCTGTGGACTTGAAATTAACTTTAAACGTATCAAGGATAATCGTCGTATTCGTACCTATACCATGACCAGTGTTACTGCTGTGTCTGGTGGACCTGGTAATTACGAGGTTACTCTTGAAACTGCCCCCCGCTACGTAAACAGCAATTGTACAGCATGTGGTGATTGTGAAACTGCTTGTCCTGATGAAATGGACAACGAGTTTAACTTTGGAATGAATAAATCCAAAGCAGCATATCTTCCCCACGAGATGGCTTTTCCTCGTCGCTATGTGATCAACAAAGATGCACTTTCTGAAGAAGGTGCTGCTGCCGTTAAAGCCTCTTGTAAATACGGTGCTGTTGATCTTGACATGGGTACAGACTCCAAAACTATCAATGTTTCTTCCATTATCTGGGCTACTGGTTGGACTCCTTACGATCCAACAAAAATGGACAACTTGAAATACAATGAGTCCGACGCCATCGTTACCAACATGATGATTGAAAGAATGGCAGCTCCTGGTGGTCCCACTGACGGAAAAATTCTTCGTCCCGGAGACAATAAAGAGCCTGAGTCATTTGGTTTTGTACAGTGCGCTGGGTCTCGTGATGAAAATCATCTCGAATTTTGTTCATACATCTGTTGCATGGCAACTTTCAAACAGATGACCTATATCAGGGAACGCTATCCTGAAGCAAAAATCTATGTATTTTATATTGATCTCCGTACTCCTGGAAAATATGAAAAATTCCGAGAGAAACTTATGAATGATGAGAATTCTACATTCATCAAAGGTAAAGTCGCTGAGATTATTCCAGAGTCAGATGGGTCTGTTACCGTAGTTGCTGAAAACGCAGTAACCGGCGAGAAAATCAAACAGAATGTTGATATGGCAGTTCTTGCAACCGGTATGCAGCCTTCTATTGCTGCTGATGGTGCTCCTGTTACACTTGATACGGATCCAAGTGGTTTTGTTAATTCAAATCCCGAGACCGGTATATTGTCCGCAGGCTGTGCATGCAGAGCTGCAGATGTTGTTACAAGCAATCAGTCAGCCACCGCTGCTGCCCTGAAAGCAATTCAGGTTTCCAGGAGGTCATAATCAATGGATAAGAAAATTTGTACCTATATATGCACAGGTTGTGGCATCGGAGAGGCACTCGATATTGAGGCTCTTTCCGAAGTAGTAACCGGTGAGATGTCTCAGGAATGTAAGACTCATGCTACACTTTGTAGTCCTGAAGGTCGTGCATTTCTTGAGAACGAGAAAAAAGTAGAAGGAATCAATACTTTTAATATCTGTGCCTGTTCTCCTCGCGTAATGCAGAGTGAGTTCGACATGGGTGATGATACTATCACCGTTCGTGGCAATCTTCGAGAACAGGTTATCTGGACTGCCGGAACAGCTGAAGAAGGTGAGGAAGAGAATCATAAGGAATGGTTGCAGGAAACTGCGTCTGATTATATCCGTATGGCTTGTACTCGTTCCGCTAAAACTGAAATGCCTGAAGCCTGGGAAATGGAGTCCATGAATAAGGACATCCTGGTCATGGGTGGTGGTATTGCTGGAATTACCGCAGCAGTTGAAGCTTCAAAAGCTGGATACAAGGTTACTCTTGTTGAAAAAGCAGATGTCCTTGGCGGAAAAGCCAATGGATGGTTAAAGCAGTTTCCAACTTCTTACCCCTATGCTGAATTAGAAGAAAATTCTATCTCCAGCATGATTGCTGAAGTTGAAGCCGATTCTAATATCACCATTAAGACCTCCACTGAGGTTGCGCGTATTGGTGGTTCACCAGGTGATTTTAAGACTACATTAAAACCTGCCGGAACTGATTCAGAATGGGATGCTCCTGCAAAAGTTGGTGTTGATGAGCAGGACCTGATTGAAAAAGGCGAGATGGATGATCCAAATGCTGGGCTTAAGCCGTATGGTGAAGGCAATGAAGCTGCCACAGCTTTCGGTTCAGTAGTTCTTGCCACAGGTTGGATTCCAGCAGATGTTTCAGAGTATGAACATCTCGGACACGGAAGTAATGATAAAGTTGTGACCAATGCTGAGTTTGAGGTCATGGCCAAGAACGGTAAACTTGATGGTATTAATCGAGTAGCCTTTATCATGAGCCCAGGTGCTGAAGATAACGATCAGGATTTCCCATATGCTAACTCTGTAACTTCTATGGTTGCATTGAAACAGGCTAAGTATGTTCGTGAAAACAACGAAGATGCCCAGGCATTTATCTTGTATCAGCATATGCGTACTCCAGGTAATATGGAGCTGTTCTACAAAGGTGTGCAGCAGGATGACGGTATATTCATGACCAAAGCCACTGTAACCAGTGTCGAAGGTGGAACCGTTCATGCTAAAGACACTCTTTTAGGTGAGGATCTTGATCTTGAAGTTGATTTGGTAGTACTTGCCGCTGGTATGGTACCAACTACAAAGGATTCAAATACCATTAACCTTGCATATCGTCAGGGACCTGCATTTTTGGATCTTGATCTGTTTGATGGTTACGCTGATTCTCATTTTATCTGCTTTCCATACGAAACCCGCCGTACCGGTGTTTATGCCTGTGGTGGAGTAAGAAAAGCAATGAACATGCAGGAAACAATGGATGATGCAACTGGTGCAGCTTTGAAAGCTATCCAGTGTATCGAATCTGCTGATCGCGGTGTTTCTGTACATCCAAGATCAGGTGATAAAACCTATCCAGAGTTCTTCATGCAGAGATGTACTCAGTGTAAACGTTGTACTGAGGAATGTCCATTTGGTGCACTTGATGATGATGAGAAGGGAACACCACTTCCCAATCCATCACGTTGCCGCCGTTGCGGTACCTGTATGGGTGCTTGTCCTGAGCGTATCATTGGTTTCAAAGACTATAACATCGATCTTATCGGATCCATGATTAAGTCCATTGAAGTACCTGAAGATGATGATGATAAGCTTCGTATCCTCATTTTTGCATGTGAGAATGATGCTTATCCTGCATTGGATATGGCTGGTATGCGTAAACATAAACTCAACCATATGATTCGTTTCATACCAGTTCGCTGTCTTGGTTCTGTAAACATGGCCTGGATTCGTGATGCACTCTCTGCAGGGCTTGATGGTGCCATGCTTCTTGGCTGTAAATATGGTGATGACTACCAGTGTCACTTTGTTAAGGGGTCTGAGATTGCAACCAAACGTATGGAAAATATTGGTGATACTCTCTCTACATTAGGTCTTGAACCAGAACGTGTCCGTTCAGAGTCTGTAGCTATAACAGACTATGATAAAGTACCAGGTCTGGTGAATGATTTTGTTGACGAGATTGTAGAGCTTGGTGCTAATCCATTTAAGGGATTCTAGTTCAGTCTTTTGTAAGGTGCTGGTGCGTCTCTTCTTGCAAAATTAGTAGAACACCAGTACCATGCACTATTTAATTGAAGACTAATGTTTTTAAAATATTGTTATATGATTTGATTAGAGAACTGGAGGATTAGAACCATGGATGTTCAACCGGATTTAGATTTTATTAGATATTTGAAAACAGCTGGCGGCGACACTATGAAAAAGTGTTACCAATGTGCCACCTGTTCAGTAGTTTGCCCATTGTCAACAGAAGAAAACCCTTTTCCACGTCAGGAAATGATCTGGTCTGGATGGGGCATGAAAGATAAGCTTATTGCTGATCCTAATGTGTTTCTTTGTCACCAATGTGGTGATTGTACTGCGTATTGTCCACGTGGTGCAAAGCCGGGTGATGTGCTTGGTGCAATTCGTGCGTATGCATACACTGCACTTGGATGGCCCACTGGTCTTGCAAAACTTGCGTCGACCGCTAAAGGGTTACCAATGCTTGTTGCAATACCAGCTGGTATCATTTTTGTTATGTGGGCTATTTCAGGCGGAATGTCCATGCCTGATAGTGCAGAATTTACCAAATATGGTTATCAGCACTTTTTTGGTCACTGGGATTTTCATTGGCTTTCAAAAAATGTTGCTTTTATAGATATAATTATGCTCAGTGCCGCAGGAATGGCAATGATTGCAGTCTATAAAGGAGTAACTACCATGTGGAGACAAATGTGTGAACGTGAGAAGGTTAATGCAGATTTTAAACCTTCACTAGTTCAGCTTGCTCAAGACTTCGTATGGCCATCAATTCTTGAAATCGTTCAACATAATCGTTTTAGAGAATGTGGCACAAATCGTAACAGAGAAACGGGCCATAAGCCTCTGATGTATGCTTTTGGTGGACTATTTATTGTTACCGTTTGGTCAGCACTCGCTAATGATGTGTTTGGTTTGTTTATTCCAAGCCTTCATGGTCCTATGTCTGTATGGAACCCTGTTAAGATTCTTGCTAACGTATCTGCTGTAGCAATGATTGTTGGTTGTGGTATTTTATGGATGAATCGTTCTAAGTCTGAAGCTGAAGACAATGTAACTCCAACTTTTTATGATTGGTTCCTTATTTGGGAAATCATGGCGGTTGGTGTATCTGGTCTTCTTGCTGAAGCAGCTCGTTGGGCTGGATTGATTGCGCCTGGTTATATTATTTATTTTATCCACCTTGTATCAATCATGATGTTATTTATGTATATGCCTTATACCAAAGGTGCTCATCTGGTTTATCGTACAACTGCGATGACTTTTGAAAGATATAGGGACAGCTCTTTTGCCAAGGACCCTCTTGACGAATAAATTGAGTTTGTAGTTTAGTTTCTTAGGCTGTGTCTTCGGACACAGCCTTTTTTTTTGATTTTAATATTTGGAAACAGCAGAGCTGTAACTTCGGGTAATTACACCTAATGTCTAGTTGTTAGAAGGGGGACAGTGGGGTGTGATTTCAAGAAAAGTCGCCTTTTTTAGAAAATATGGGAAGGAGTGAAAAAATATATTGTAATTAAAAATAGTTTTGAGTATATTCTTTCAGCTTGTACGCTGGCGTAGCTCAATTGGCAGAGCACCTGATTTGTAATCAGGATGTTGCGGGTTCAAGTCCCATCGCCAGCTCCAGTTACATACGATATTTGGTTTGTATCCAATTATAAATATACTGTTAGAGTTTATAGGTTGAGATTGTAAAGTTGTGGAGGGGTTCCCGAGTGGCCAAAGGGAACAGACTGTAAATCTGTCGTCAGAGACTTCGGAGGTTCGAATCCTCCCCCCTCCACCACCTACTATTTAAACAGATAAAGCAGATATTGTTGCGGGAATAGCTCAATTGGTAGAGCATCAGCCTTCCAAGCTGAGGGTTGCGAGTTCGAGTCTCGTTTCCCGCTCCATAAATAGTAAGTTCAGTAAGATTTAGAGTTATCTTAAGTTTGATAGTAAAAATAGTGCCCACGTAACTCAGTGGTAGAGTACCTCCTTGGTAAGGAGGAAGTCACCGGTTCAAGTCCGGTCGTGGGCTCCACAAGCCAGTCGTGCTACAACAGGGTAATCGACTGACCATGTTGAATTTTTGTCTGAGGAGACGCAACAATGGCAAAAGAAAAATTTGAGCGCACTAAACCGCATGTCAATGTTGGAACCATCGGTCATATTGATCATGGTAAGACTACTTTGACAGCAGCAATCACTCGTGTACTGTCAACAAAGGGACAGGCTGAATTTACCGACTTCAGCGATATCGATAAAGCGCCTGAAGAAAAGGAACGTGGAATCACCATTGCCACCGCCCATGTTGAGTATGAGACAACTCTACGCCATTATGCCCATGTGGATTGTCCAGGCCATGCTGACTATATCAAGAACATGATCACCGGAGCCGCCCAGATGGACGGTGCGATTTTGGTCGTAGGTGCCGATGACGGCCCCATGCCCCAGACTCGTGAGCATATCCTTCTTGCACGTCAGGTTGGCGTTCCCTCCATGCTTGTGTTTTTGAATAAATGCGACATGGTTGATGACGATGAGCTGATTGAACTTGTGGAAATGGAGTTGCGTGAGCTGCTTGACAAGTATGATTTTCCGGGTGATGACACACCGATCATTCACGGGTCAGCCTTACAGGCACTTGAGAATCCTGAAGATGATGAAAAGGCCAAATGTATCTGGGAGCTGATGGATGCAATTGATTCATGGGTACCGGAACCGAAACGTGATGTTGACAAACCTTTCCTGATGCCGGTTGAAGATGTTTTCTCTATTTCAGGTCGTGGAACCGTTGCAACAGGTCGTGTTGAGTCCGGCATTATCCATGTAGGTGATGAGATTGAGATCGTCGGTATTCGTGATACCGAGAAGACAACCATTACCGGTGTTGAGATGTTCCGCAAGATCCTTGATGAAGGACAGGCCGGGGATAATATCGGAGCACTGCTCCGTGGCACCAAACGTGAAGAGGTTGTTCGCGGTCAGGTACTCGCTGCTCCCGGCTCTATCACACCACATAAGAAATTCAGGGCTGAAGCCTATATCCTTACCAAGGAAGAGGGTGGTCGTCATACTCCTTTCTTTAACGGTTATCGCCCTCAGTTCTATTTTAGAACCACTGATGTTACCGGTGTCTGCACCCTGGAAGAGGGCGTTGAGATGGTAATGCCCGGTGATAATATCCATATCGTTGGTGAATTGATTACCCCCATTGCCATGCAGGAAGGACTTCGCTTTGCAATCCGCGAAGGTGGCCGTACTGTTGGCGCAGGCGTGATCAGCGAAATCATCGAGTAAGAGGAAAATAATGATCCCTACAGATAAGATCCGTATCAGGCTGAAAGCGTATGATCATAAGTTACTTGATCAGTCAACGCGGGAAATTGTTGATACTGCCCGACGCACCGGAGCTACAGTAGCGGGACCAATTCCGCTGCCGACCAGCATTAACAAATATACTGTTTTGCGTTCACCTCACGTTGATAAAAAATCCCGTGAGCAGTTTGAAATGCGAACACACCGTCGGCTGCTTGATATTCTTGAACCGACCCAGCAGACCATTGATTCACTTATGAAGCTGCAACTGTCGGCAGGTGTTGACGTAGAGATTAAACTTCCCTGACAGAAACACGGTGTACGGTTAGCGAATTAACCCGCTATAGAACATAGTTAACAGGTAAAAAAATGCCGAAGAAAAATGGAATACTGGGTCGCAAGATTGGAATGACCAGAGTTTATAATGAACTTGGTCGCTCTATTCCTGTAACAGTTATTGAAGCTGGCCCATGTACAGTGTTGCAGAAGAAAACAGT
>DAOVZA010000381.1 GCA_030635405.1 Desulfocapsa sp. | reverse complement strand
TGCACCTCTTGCACCTCTTCTTCTTGAAAATGCACCAGCAATTCTTAAACCACGGATTACGCATGAATGGATACGATCTATTTTAGAAATCCGTACAGGCATCTGTTATTCACTGCGTGACGTTGAAAATGACCTTCTTCAGACCTGCTCCATGGCAGAGGAGCTTGCTGAAGATAACAATTGCCTCCTTTATGCCGCCTCTCTTCATCCTTTTGCTCATTCAGGAGATCAGTTGCTCACAAATGATGTTCGCTATGAGCGGATCATGGAAGAGTTGCAAATTGTTGGACGCAGGTTTATCTCACAGGGATTTCATGTTCATGTGGGCATGATTGATGGAGATACGGCGGTGAGTGTCTGTGATAAAATCCAGCCCTATCTTCCATTGCTACTCTCTCTTTCTTCCTCATCTCCTTTTTTTCAGGGAGAAGATACAGGATTGATGTCCTATCGTACAAAGTTGTTTGAAGCACTTCCACTTGCCGGAATTTATGAGAAGCTAGGTGATTGGGAAAATTTCCTTTCAGACATAAATCTGTTGCAGGATGCTGGTGTTATAGAGTCGATAAAGGATCTCTGGTGGGATGCAAGACCGCATCCTGGTTTTGGAACCCTTGAAATACGTGCCTGTGATCTGCCGGTACAGTTTGGCGATATTCTAGGGATTACAGCACTCATTCAGAGTTTTGTGGCAACTCTTGCTGAATCAAAAATGGATGTGAGTAGCTGTAATCAGCAATTCTTGAGAAGTAATAAATGGCAGGCTGTGCGTTATGGTCTTGAGGGTACTTTTTTTGATCCTTCCGGTTTTTTGGGAGGAGGTAAAATGAGTATGCGTGAAGCCGTCTGTTCTCTAATTGAAAAGGTTCAGCCCATGGTTAAGCGTTTTCAATCTGAGCGATATATACTTATGCTCGATAGAATCTTAAAACATGGAACAGGTGCCGACTGTCAAAGAAAAGCATTTCAAGAAAGTGGTGACTTTAAAAAAGTCATAAAAAAATTACATGAGAATTTCTGGGCATGAATAAATATACAAAATCCATTGTTGCAACAGGCCATCCTCTGGCGAGTGAGGCCGCAGCAATTATATTAAAAGAAGGCGGGAATGCTTTTGATGCGGTAGTCGCGGCAGGTTTTGCTTCAAGTGCGGTTGAGCCTGCGCTAAACAGTCTTGGTGGTGGTGGTTTACTTCTTGGTCATTCTGCTGATGTTGGTCAAAATCTGTTTTTCGATTTTTTTGTTGATACTCCGGGCCTTGGTTTAAAGGAAATGGTTGCTGAGCCACATTTTTTCCCGGTTACTGTTCAGTTTTCTGGTAGCAGGCAGGACTTTAATGTTGGTCTTGGCTCCGTTGCTGTTCCCGGAACCTTAAAAGGATTACTGCATATTCATAAGCGACTTGGATTTATGGATCTTGCTGATGTTTTGGCGCCTGCTGTCGAGTACGCAAAAAGTCATGCTCTAAATACAAAGCAGGCCTATTTTCTTAAATTACTGCGTCCAATAATGACATTGTCTGATAAGGGTAAAGAAATCTATGAACCTGATGGCAACTATCTTATAGAAGATGAACAACTTATAAATGAGGAGTTAGCTTCTTTTATAGAAGGCGTTGCAAAGGATGGAGGAGACGAATTTTATTTTGGAGAAATTGCCAGAAATATAGCAAATGAAATGGCGGAAAATGATGGTCTTCTGACAGCCGATGATCTTGCCGCATTTGAAGTAAAAGAAAGAAAACCTCTTGAGGTATCGTATCGCGATTACAAACTTTTTACTTCACCAGTTCCTTCAATGGGAGGTGCTTTAATCGGGCTTTCCCTGGCTCTTAAAACAAGGTGTTCTTCCGGACACCCTGCATATGATTTTGGATCTGGTGAATACCTTGTTAATACTACTGGTCTGATGCAGGAAGTTGAAAGTATACGTGAGAAAGGATTCTCCAATGAAGACGATTTGAAAAAATTGTTGGGTTCAGATGAGTGTCAGGAAAATGTAGAAAATATCCGGATGTTTTCTCGCGGAACCACTCATATATCAATTGCCGATAAAAAAGGTAATTGCGCCGCGATGACTTGCTCAAATGGTGAAGGGGCAGGGTACTTTGCTCCTGGCACCGGAGTGATGCTGAACAATATGATGGGAGAAGATGATTTACATCCTGATGGCTTTCATTCCAGTCCTTCAGGGCAGCGAGTAGGATCAATGATGTCTCCCTCTCTCTTAATGAGGGATGATGAGGTTAAATTGGTTATTGGCAGTGGTGGTTCAAAGCGAATTAGAACTGCAGTTACTCAGGTGCTTAGCCAGGTAATTGATTTTAAGCGGCCTATTCAAGTTGCCGTTGATGCACCACGTTTACATTGGGATGGTGAGTTTGTGCAACTGGAGCCAGGTTTTTCAGCTTCTGGTGTTGAACTGTTGAAAAAATATGCAAAAGTGAACGAGTGGGAATCACAGGGGGTGTATTTTGGTGGTGTTCATGCTGTGATACCAGGCAAAGAAGGTGCTGCTGATAAGCGCCGTGGTGGAAATGTAACTGAAATAGATTGATGTTATGTGAAATGAAGAAGGTGATGAGTAGAAATTACTCATACTTGTCTTGAGGTGGGTAAAAAAGATACACCATTGCTAAGTCTTTTCCTGTCTCGTAGTTTCTTGTATTCGTAAAAAACCTATAAAACCAAATAGATATTCGTTTTAATAATTGTTGGCACGGATGTTGTATTAATAAAAGCAAGAAATGACTTCATTTTTTCTTCCCCTCCCTTTGCCCCTCTGGTCGGTTCCAGAGGGGCGTTTTTTTTGCTCCGCTTTAGAACCCTTTCAGGGTCCGAGGAGACTCGTCATGAGAAAAAAAGTTTTAGTTGTTGATAACAGTCCAGTTATTTTGCGGCTTTTAACTCA
>DAOVZA010000114.1 GCA_030635405.1 Desulfocapsa sp. | reverse complement strand
TCTGCGGTGTTTGCAAAAATACTTACGATTTTGCAGAAAAATAACATTCTTCTCGCTGTTCCCGGGGTGAGGGTTGAGACTCCCATGGGTATGGTTGCTTCGACCTATGTTGAATAATCGAGTGAAGTTGGTTTTACAGTGTTTCTGATAACTCAGTCAGTGATTCACATCCGATCTGCATCATATTGTTCTTTAAATCAGCTATCAGGATATCACTGACAACATCGCCACCTTTTGCTCCAAGTGCGGCAACTCCGTATATGAATGCCCGACCCAGCATGACAAAATCAGCACCAAGAGCAATCGCCCTCATAATATCGAGACCAGAGTAAACACCGCTGTCAAAAAGAACAGCTACTCTTCCATTAACCGCTTCAACGATGGCCGGTAATGCATCAATGGCTGCGGGTGTACCGTTAAACTGGCGACCGCCATGGTTGCTGACCTGAATGCCATCAACTCCGATGGATATGGCTTGTTCTGCATCGCGTGTATGTAAAAGGCCTTTTACAATTATCGGCCCTTCCCATTGATCACGAACCTCCTTGAGGTATTCCCAGGAAAGTGTTCCACCGATATTTTCTCCAACAAACTGTGCCAGATTACTTAGTTGCGTGGAGTTTGCATATTTTTCCATTGTTTTAAGACGTGGTAGACCTGCTCGCAGCGTTGCCAGAGTCCAGGCAGGGTGAAGTGCAGCTTGCAGAATAAATTGCGGTGTGATGGCAGGTGGCATTTTTAAGCCAGCACGAAGCATTCGTTCCCGACCACTTGGTATGGGGACATCGGCCGTAACAACAAGCGTCCGAAATCCACTTTCTTTGGCCCGCTTAAGGAGATCATCCCGGAGTTTACGATCACGTGGAGGATACAGTTGAAACCAGCCCATGTCACCGGCTAGGGGGCCAACTGTTTCGGGTGTTTCGGTGGCAACGGTACTAAGCGTGAAGGGAATTCGGTGTCTGGCAGCTGTTGCGGCCAGCATACGATCTGCTTCTGGCCAGAGTAACCCTGCCAAACCAACGGGAGCAACACCGAAGGGCGCATTGTAAGACTCGCCAAACAGTGTTGTTGAGATTTTCGGGGCAAGCCTCCCTTTGAGTAGGCGAGGCAGTATCGTAATATTAGCCAAACCATCCAGATTTCTTTGAACAGCACGATCATCACCCGTTCCACAATCAAGATACTCCCAGGCTACGTGGGGAATGCGTTGTTGGGCACGTTTTTTTAAATCAGAAATGGCAGGGTATTTTGGATCAGGTTGGGACATTACGTACCTTTGTTGTTTGAGACCGTATCTGAATCATGATTGAAAGAGAAAATGCTAGCAGGTTAAATAAATTCATTCATATATTTATATTCTTCAGTTAACTTGCCATTATATAAAATGGTGGCCTTTTTAACTTCATAAGGAAGCTCTACACCATTAAAATCTGCTTTAAAATCCGCTGAAACAATGTCCTCCACAAAGATTTTTAATTCCTGAGAAAACTCCTCTGATGCTTCGCGCGGGAATTCACAGGGAAGATTATCAATTGCCATCACAGTAATACCGGTATCCTGTATCCCTTCTCCAAAGCTATCATTTTCAGCATTGTACGTATAGCAGGCCTTATCAGGCATCGTTGATTCCCGGGTGATTTCAATAGAACCATCAATGTCACAGGTGATATCACCGATTACTTTTATTCCTGAATTTTCGATTACAGATACATTCTTCTTGAGATCATTTTTGGTGACAAATCTTGGATATTTCTCTGTCCAGTAGACACCATTGATGAGTATTTTCAGATAAGGAAGATACTGATGGAAAACAGATTCAAATCGTTCCGGGTGATCAAAATATTCCTGTAGGTGAAATGCTCCACTCAGTGGCTGCACAATGTCTTTTTCTTTAAATATGGTTTTATAAAGACAATGATTGTCTGAAATAATTTTCCCATCGGCCAATTCTTTTAAGTTGTGTGGTTCGATGGTTTTAAAAGGCAGGAGGTTAAACATTTCCTGGGCACCTTTTGACACATTACCGTATCCCAGGAATCCAACTGTCAGAGGAGTCAGCTTTTGTGGAAGACCATCTTTTAAGATCATTTCCCCAATGTTTCTGATATGTTCTTTTGCTTCCTCCAGGGAGTCATATTGATACGCCTGCCGTAAGTCTGAAAAGGGTGTCTCATATCCGTTCAACTTCATTTTTTGGCCAAAGGCGTGCAGAGTCTCAATTGATCCTGCCAGTCCGGCATAACGGCTGAATGTTATTAAGCGGTTACCTTCTTTCCCGGAAATGCGCTCATAGTCGATCAGGTTACATTCAAATTCCATCATTTTTTTCAACAGACCCATATTGTAGGACTGGCCCTTAATGGTATGAGAGAAAAACAGATATGATTTTCCCTTCTCAAGGAGGTGAAGTGGAATTTCTTTCACTGCAAAAATGATATCGGCTGCCTTCAAATCCTCGTTAACTTCAGCTCCGGCCTGTCGATATTCATCATCACTGAAAATACGAATCTTAGATGGCTGAATAATGGTTTTAATCCCATGTTTTTTCCATAACTCCGAGACATCGTTTGGAACAAGTGGAACCCTTCTTTCCCATTCATTTTTGTCTTCTCTGCGGATGCCAATAACTTTCATTATGTTGTCTCACTTATTATTTTATAGTGGTGCTGCTTTATCGCCTATTATTAAGGATTGTGGCATTCATTCTTAACAAGTATGATGGTTTTCTGCGATTTATTATTCAGCTTAGTCAGGATCAGGATTAATAACCAAAACGAAGATGCTGTTTAAGTATTATCTATTTTCAATCTAATCAGGAGAAGTAATATGAACAAGAAGTCAAAATCCTTAGTGATTGCAGCTATAGCCGGTTGCGCAATGCTGTTTTCTCAGGCGCAGGCTCAAGCATCTGAGTCGACCTTTGAAACTGTACAGAAACGCGGTTATATTAACTGTATCATAGGGAATTCATTTGTTGGGTTTTATACAGTTGACGATAAAGGAACATGGTCAGGCATGGATATCGATATTTGCCGCAGTGTTGCAGCTGCAGTTTTTGGAGATAAAGAAAAGGTAAAATTTAATTCAGTACAATGGGCTCAAAGTTTCACTTCCATTAAAAGTGGTGCTGGAGATCTTTTATCCAAAGGCATGACCTGGACACTGTCACGGGATAGCAGCCAGGGACTCGATTTCCTTGATACCTATTTTTACGATGGACAGGGTTTTATGGTTCGTAAGGATAGTGGTATTAAATCCGCGCTTGAGCTTAAAGGTGCAACCGTTTGTGTTTTAACTGGAACATCTTCTGAACTCAACCTTACGGATTTTAACCGTTCAAATGACTTGAATATAAAAACAGTTGTATTTGATGATGCCTCTGTACGAACCGCAGCCTTTTTTAATAAAAACTGTGACGCAATGACCAATGACAGATCCGGTTTGGCAGCTGCTCGTTCAACAGCTCTCAATCCAGATGATTATGTAGTTCTTCCTGAAACAATTTCAAAAGAAGCACTCTCCTTTGCTGTACGTCAGAATGACAGCACCTGGGCCAATGTTGTTAAGTGGACATTTGCTGCTCTTGTTGAAGCTGAAGAGCTGGGAATTACCTCTCAGAATATCGATGAAATTCGTAAAACCACCAAAGATCCTGTTGTAAGACGTTTTCTCGGTCTTGAAGGTGATTTGAATAAGGGCCTTGGCTTACCTGCAGACTGGACTTATCAGATAGTTAAACAAATGGGTAACTATGGTGAAGTATACGAACGCAATCTTGGACCCAATACAGCTTTAGCCCTTGATCGTGAAGGAAGCTTAAATGCCCTGTGGAAAAACGGTGGCTTGATGTACTCCAAATCTTTCCGTTAGAATTATTCTCTTAGAGAATTAAGAACAAACATGGGATACGTACTCAGTGCGTATCCCATGTTTTATTTTCCTTGTTTTTGTAGCACTCTATCCCCAAAATCTACTTGATGGCGTTTTTAAGCATTACCCCTTCTGAAAGTTGAGGTTTTACGAAATTATCACATTTAAAAAACTCATTTATGATTCGTCGTACCGCTCAAAACTCATCCAGAGTTTTACGCTGATCTCCGTTATTGCAATTGGCTACTATTTTGTCTCCAATGTTATGGAAAATCTCCAGCGTATGGAGCTTCCATTTGGTTTTGGCTTTATCAGTTCCACAGCAGGATTCGATATCGGCTGGTCAATCATTCCCTATGCCCCGACCATGTCCTATGGACGTGTGTATCTGGTTGGAATCCTGAACACCCTTATTTTATCTGCACTTATTATTTGTGTTGCAACTATCCTCGGCTTTGTCGTTGGAATCATACGATTGTCACGAAATTACCTTTTATCCCAATGTGCCAGGTGGTATGTGGAATTCGTTCGTAATGTACCGTTGTTGATTCAAATTATATTCTGGTTTATTGTTGTCTTTTCCACTCTTCCTCCACCACGGGGAAGCTATGATTTCCTTGATATCTTCTTTTTAAATAATCGAGGTTTTTATTTTCCAGCGCCGGTGTTTGAGGCTAATAGCGGTTGGACGATAATCACTGCATTATTTGCAGGCATCGGTTTGTTTATTTTACTTAAAAAATCGCGAGAGTATCGCAAACACAGCGGAAAACGCTTAGCAATACTCTATCCTTCTCTTCTGGCAATGCTGACTGTTGTCACCATTGTATTTATTGCCACAGGCACGCCACTACACTGGGACATCCCCTCTTTGCAGGGCTTTAACTTTGAAGATGGCTATTTCTTCCCAACCGCCTTTGCAGCAGCATTTGTTGCCATGACCATATATCGTTCTGCGACCATTGGTGAAATGGTTCGAGCCGGTATTCAGTCAATTGATAAAGGTCAGCTTGAAGCCGCCGCTGCCATAGGGTTTTCGCCCTTTAAAACCCTACGACTGATCATTATACCCCAGGCAGCACGAGCTATTCTGCCACCACTTATTAACGCCTGGTTGACCATACTTAAAGAATCTTCGTTGGCAGTGGCCATTGGTTTTCCGGAATTAGTCTCTGTTTTTATACAAACTTCTCTGAATCAGACCGGACGGGCCATTGAAATAGTAATGATGGTGATGTTTTTCTATATGTGTGCCAGTTTGTCGATTTCTTATGTCATGAATCGCTACAATCAACGAATTCAAATGCGGGAGGGGTGAATTGGACAAGCAACGGATAGAAGACAGTGCATTACT
The DNA here is from genome assembly GCA_030635405.1 of Desulfocapsa sp. Next base: position 1,608 of record DAOVZA010000114.1, on the reverse strand, counting down.
TAAATTTATTCCCCAACCGGATCGCCCGCCAAAAACGATTACTTATGGCCCTATTGGATGGTTGAAAAAGAATCTGTTCGGGAATATCTGGAACACTTTATTAACAATTGCGGTCTTTTCTCTGCTGTTTTTTCTACTGAGGCCTTTTCTGGAATGGACTGTTTTTAAAGCAGTCTGGACAGCATCAACTCGTCGCGAATGTTTATCAATCAGTCCAGATGGTGCCTGTTGGGCAGGAATTTTCCCGTGGGTGAACAATCTTACGTATGGCCTTTACCCCGATGCTCTTCAATGGAGAGTCAATCTTGGTTTTGGCATCGGATTACTCTGGTTTGTACCACTGGCATTTAAAAAAGTAGAACAGAAAATGACCTTTGCACTTATGGGACTGCTCCTTGTCCCCTTTCTGGCAAATTACTTATTTTTGGGTGGCGACCGAAGTAACGTACATTATATTATTGCCTGCTCCGCGCTTGCTTATTTGCTGATTTTATACATCAATATTGTTTTGACATATCTGAACCGCAAGCGTGTTGAGCAGTACCTCGAAGTATTTATGGCGCGGTTTTCAAAAAAACGTGCAACTCTTTTGGCTCATTCAACAATCTGGCTGTTTTTCACCGTTTTGATTGCCTGTATCTTTAAAGGGCAAACGCTGGCATATGTAGATGTCGATGCCTGGGGCGGACTCTTCCTGACCTTAGTTATTTCCGGTGTTTCAATTGTGATGGCATTACCAATTGGTATTGTATTAGCACTTGGCAGACGCTCGGAGATGATGATAATTAAATGGTTTTCAATCTGCACAATTGAACTTGTCCGCTCTGTTCCAATGATCACTGTTCTGTTTATGTCGGTCACAATGCTCCCCCTGTTTTTCCCCAATACGATGGAACTCAATAAACTGGCACAGGTTCTTGTTGCAGTGTGTCTGTTTGCAGGCGCTTATATGGCAGAGACAGTGCGGGGCGGTTTACAGGCAATTTCACGTGGTCAGTATGATGCCGCTAAATCAATTGGCCTGGGATATTGGCAGACAATGATCTTCATTATTCTTCCCCAGGCGTTAAAATCCATGATCCCTAATATTGTGACTTCCTTTATCAGTCTGTTTAAAGACACAACTCTGGTATCAATCATAGGACTTTTTGATATTATGCTGATGGCTCGAAATATTTCAATTGATAAAAACTGGCTTGGACTTCATAGCGAACCGCTTGTTGCCATTTCAGTATTGTTTTTTGTTTTCTGTTACAGCATGTCGCAATATAGTCAGCGATTAGAGAAAAAATTGAATACCAATAGATAACCTAAAGTATGGACAGTAAACAAATAAATGGGCTGAAAGGAGATACTCCTCCTGACCGAACAGCAATTAAAATCAATGGCCTGAACAAGTGGTATGATGAGTTTCATGTTCTAAAGGATATTTCGCTCACGGTTACAGAGAAAGAGATTATTGTTGTTTGTGGGCCATCAGGGTCTGGGAAATCAACGTTAATCCGCTGCATCAACCAGCTTGAACCGTATCAGGAGGGAACTATCTCCATATTTGGCGAAAAGCTGGAGACTAATAAAAAAGGGGCAGCTCTTATTCGTGATAATGTT
>DAOVZA010000081.1 GCA_030635405.1 Desulfocapsa sp. | reverse complement strand
TTATTACCCTTGGTCCCGCAAATCCGATACGACTTGAGCGTATAGCAAACTGGTAGGGTGAGCATCCCAGGAAGCTGGCAATGGGGCCTGCACAGGAGTTATTATCGTAGACAACGATATAGAGACCACCTGCATCAATATATTCACGGACAGCCATGGTACATTTTGGCATCTGGGTAACACCTAGAGTTCCTTCCTGAATTCTGATTCCACCGGTTGTATGAACATAGGAAAGGAGTGGTCGTTTCTTTCTTGTGGCAAGCTCGCAGGCCTGTACAAATTTTTCACCCTCAGCAGATCCTACAGTACCACTGCGGAAATCTTTATACAGCATGGATACCACGATCTTTATATCCATCACCTTGGCCATAAAGGTCATGTTACCGGCTTTACGTCCAGTTTTATCCTTTGAGTCTTTAAGGCGGGGATCAAATCCAGTATAGCTGAGTGGATTCCTTGAAGTGATATCCATTCCGACATAAAAAATGGAATTTGGATCAAAAATATTGTTCAGATACCATTGGTATTCCAGTGGGAAATGATGACCGCAGTTTTCGCAAACTCCTCCAAACTCACCAAAAAGATCAGGTATCCAGAGATCCTTACAGCCGTGTGTGTGGCTGTTGGGGCATGTGACGGTTCTGTCTTCATTGGCCTGTGGACTGGTATAAGCGTCAGTCAGTTCCAAAGGGTCAAGGATGGGCTGTGGGGTCGGTCTTGGCACCGCTGTGTTATGGGTGATGCGAAGTGGTGGATTGGGCTGGTCATCATCGTTATCAAAAAACTTCTTCATCACACTATTGAGTGGAGATGAAATTCGTTTGATAATAACTGAACCTTCGCCAGACATATCCCTTACAGCTTTTTTGATCTGTTTTTGGGAATTTTTTAATACATCGTAGCGCAGGTTGTAGTAAACCTTTTCGCCCTTTTCCTGAAACTGTTTGAAAAGTGTTTCTGTAGGATCAGGGTGGCCGTCAAATCCGATCATTCCCATGTTACGATATTTTTTTGAACGAAGATTTAACAGCCTGCGTTGTTCGTCAGGATTGAGATCCCACGGGATATCAACGGCCATATCCTTTCGTTCTGTCTTCTGTTTTCTTCGTTTGTTTTCCCAGTCACGGAAGGCTTTGAAGCTTTTTGCACTAAGAACAACCTTATCTGTGGCTCTTGTGACTTCAGCACGAATCTGGGCAAAGAAAGCAAAGTCATCATGTCTTGCGCCAAGGGGCGGTTCTTTAACAATGGCGTCAATGGTTCCAAGGGATCGGTTGTCCCTTGCGGTGAGCTTTAAACGTTCGGCACACACTTCAATCAATTCTTTGGGAACCTTTTCTCCTTCACGAATTTTTCCTTCAATGGCAGCAGCACCTTCAGGTGAGATAACTGAATAATAGCCATGGGAACACATGAGACGGAAATCTGAAAGTCCGATGGCCTCAGCACCACCAGATCCGCCTTCAGAGATAAGCGATACCATGGGGACACGCAGTTTGGTCATGGCATAGATGTTTCTGGCAATCTGCTGGCCGGCTCCGGGGTATTCTTCGATGGGAAAGGAACCTGGAGTGAACACATAAAAATGAATGGGAATACCTTCGGTCTCAGCAACTTTCATATACCGAAGAGCTTTTTCATTACCTTCAGGTTTACATGATCCACCATTCCGGAACTCTTCACCGTGGCCTGTTTCCTGCCCGATCACCATGACTGTGGCTGTGTAGGGCTTACCCTTGATTCTTCTGACAATGGTGGCCTTAGCACAAACCATGGCGGGGTCTATGTTGGCTTCATCCTGCCCGCCAAGTTCGGTGTAATCTTCATAGACGTTTTCAAGAATATCCTTGAGACTGAAGCGTTCAATGGTTCGTACAATACGAACACGCTCCATTGGGGTCAGCTGCTCTTCGGCACGTTCTTCGAGGAATGCAATTGATTCGTCAAGTTTTCGAATTTCTATTGCGAACTGTTCTTCGTGGTATTCATAGGGGTTCTGCTTGAGTTCTGTGCAGGTTTCCTGGAATCCGAAGAGATTTCCCCAGTTGGTGAAATCTTTAATCTGTACAAGGTAGTTTATGCGTTCTTCAATTTTCTGAAGCGCTTTGAGTAATTCAATCATATGGCGATGTTCCGGTACGTTTTATTAGAAGGTCAACAGCCGGTCCAGGTTAGTTTTTAAATATTCAAGATTTGTTGTAATGGAGCCGCCCTTAGAATCTGTTCCTTCGATTCGTGTTTCATCAATAAACTGGGCTGCACGTTTTTTTGCTTCATCCATGTTTCTACCCCAAACAAGGGCTAATGCAAGGTTTGGGTCATATTCACTAGGGATGGTGTATGGGCGGTCAAAGGGAACATGGGTGTATACAACTGACCAGTCATGCTTGGGGAAAGTAAAGTCGGTGATGGTACCGATCCATGGAGCAAAACCACGCCTTGTGTCTTCTGCCACAATGCGCAGTTCAATGGATGCCCCTTTAAATTCCACATTGTTCTGCTTGTAGCCGATCTTTTCGCCTAGTGCGAGTCGGATTTGTTCTCGAATCAGGTTGGGATGTTTGCCATCCATATAGCTGATACGGGCAGAGACATCATTTTCCACCTGAATTCTGGTGTTGACTTCGAGCAGATATGGCTGACCTGAGCGAGAGATAATCCACTCCCAGGTACCGACATTGTCATAACGAACATGAGCGGCAAGTTTCAGGGAGTATTCAACAATCTGGTCGAGAACTTTTTTCTCGTCAAAATCATAGTCAAAACAGGATGAATGAAATCCGGGGGCAGCCTCAACTCGTTTCTGGCGACCCGTTGACTGGATGGTACAGTTTCTGGAGCTAAAGTGGATACGTTCACCGTGGCGGGAACAGAGCAACTGCACTTCAAGGTGATTATAATCGGTAAGGCATTGTTCTATGAGTACTCCGCCATCTCCAAACTGACGCTTGGCATAGTTCTGTACCTGACGATAAACACGGCGAAATTCGGCAATCTCAGTGACTTCTTCAATCCCCATGCCACCGCCGCCGGCAGCAGCTTTAATAAGGATGGATGGGCGCGCAATATTTTGTACTCTTTGACTCTCAAGCAGATGAAGAGCGATTTCTTCAGCTTCCATCTCATTGTAAATGGGGCTGTCGGTACCGGGAATGGTTGGAATGTTTAACTCATTGGCAACTTTTTTTGTGTTGATTTTGTCGCCAAGGTTTTTAATGACTTCCCAGTTTGGGCCGATGAAAATCAGTGAATGATCGCGAATGGTAGCACGTCTGGCAAAACGAAAATCTTCTGAAAAGAAACCGTATCCCGGGTGGATAGCGGTGCAGTCTGTATGTGTGGCTACAGCAAAGAGATCATTTGGTTCTGTGTAACTGTTGATGCGCCAGGCATTCTGGTCAGGTCCGCTGGTGATATTTCTTTGAACATGCTCTGAATCTTTATCTGCTTCGGTGTAAATGACTACGTAGTCAAGATCCAGATCTTTACAGGCCTCCATGATTCGGATGGCGATTTCGCCCCTGTTTGCAATAAGAACTTTTCCGTCCAATTTAATCCTCTTATGGTGACACAGGCATTATAGTCTGCATCATAATGCTATTGTTAAAATATTTTATACGATCGAATGTTTGCATAAAACGATCTTTTTTGGCAACATTATTGAATCATGCCTACTATAATCATACCATGGCAATTAGAAAAGAAAAAAGGTACTATTTCACCAGTACTTCATTTCAATAGATTCCGATTTTTAATACAACATAAATATGACAAAAGAAAACACTGAAGAACCGGCTGTTCAGGCTGAAAAAAAGAATTTGTTATCTCGTTTAGCATCTATACTAAGTTTTGGGCGAGCTCCGGAAACCACTGAAGACCTCGAGCAGGAGATTCAGGAACTGCTTGAAGAAGGTGAAGAACAGGGATTGATCTCCTCGCTTGAAGAGAGGATGATTAACTCCATCTTTGACTTTCATGACACATTGGTGGGAGAAGTTATGACCCCGTCAACTGAAATAGTCAGTGCTGATGTGAGCACCGAAATGTCAGAACTTGTGGAGATGGTCATTGAAAAGGGTTTTACCAGAATTCCCATTTATGATGATAATGCCGATAATATCGTAGGGATTGTGCACGCTAAGGATCTTCTGCGAATATGTACAAGAAGTCTTGGGGGGAAATCTCTTGCTGACTACCTGAACCCCCCAATGGTTATTCTGGAAGATAAGCCCATTGTTGATCTGTTGCGGGAATTCCAGAAACAAAAAGTGCATCTGGCAGTGGTTGCTGACGAATTTGGCTCAGTGCGTGGGCTGGTTAGTCTTGAGGATATTCTGGAGGAAATCGTAGGTGAGATTGATGATGAATACGATGTAGACAGAAGCCTTTTACAGATAATCGATGAGAATACTGTTCAGGTGAAGGCTCAGGCTGATATCGAAGTGATTGAAGAGTATTTTGATGTGAAAATGGCAGAAGGAAGCTATGAGTCCATTGGTGGTTGTGTGATTTTTCTGCTTGGTCGTCTTGCTGTTGTTGGCGATAGCGTTGAGGCTGATGGATTGAAATTTACAGTTCTTGCCGCGAGTAAGCGTCAGATAGATTTGTTACGGGTCACCCGTTTACCCTCCGTTGCTGTGGAAGGTGGGGAATGAAAAAGGGTTCTGCCGGTGGTTCATTACTGGTTAGTATTGTAACTGTCATTTTGCTTTCGCAGGCCATGGCGGGTAAAACCTGGAGCTGGCTCTTACTGGCTGTGGCTCTTGTTCTTTTCTTTGTACATGTTTGCAAAGTAAGTAGAAAACAAGCTGTGCTTTGTGCTTTGCTTACTGGTATCGGACACTTTCTGCTTCAGCTCTACTGGATTGTTTTTGTGCTGGGGCAGTATGGTGGTTTGCCGCTGTTTTTGTCAATTCCAGCACTGCTATTACTCTGTCTGTATATGACAGGATATCTCGTTGTTTTTGTACTTTTAGCCCGTTTGTTTGTGGATAGATTCTCTCCGTACATTAGTATGTTGCTTCTTCCGGCAGCATGGGTTGGCCTGGATTTTCTTCGCTCCTTTTTGTTTTCAGGTTTTCCCTGGATGGATATTGGCTATGGTGTCGCTTCTCTTCCCTTTCTTTTCCAATCTGCGGATATCTGGGGCCATTATGGTTTAAGCTTTCTGATTGTGCTGCTAAACGCATTGTTTGCTCTTGTTATCCTGCTACGCTTAGATCTGAGGAAAACTGTGCGAATGGCTGCTCCTGTCTTTCTGTTGTTTGTTACCGCGGCTATGTATTCAAACTGGCGCTGTCAGCAGGTAGAAGATGCAATGGCACAGGCAGAGACGATTACTGTCGCGGTGATTCAGGGGAATGTTGATCAGGCTCAAAAGTGGAATCCGGCCAGGCGGGAAGCAACGGTTAAAGGCTACGTCAAACAATCTCTGCAACAGATGAATGGGAAAGGTTTTCGGCCTGATTTGATTGTCTGGCCGGAAACATCGATTCCATTTTTTCCTTTTAATAATCCTTTGTTGGCGCCGGTCACTACCCTTGTAAAAGAAGAAAATGTAATGCTGTTAGCCGGATCTCCCTGGTATGAAAGGGATAAAAAACAGCCGGAGAATATCTCGTTCTATAATTCAAGTGTTCTTTTTGACTCAAGGGGTAAAATTGTTTCCCGTACTTCAAAGAGCCACCTTGTGCCCTTCGGAGAGTACGTACCTTTCAAAGAATATCTAACCTTTATTGCACCATTGGTTGAGGCTGTGGGTGACTTTAGTCGTGGAGAAATTCGCAATCCTCCTGCTTGTAAGACGGCTCGGATTGGAGTATTAATCTGCTTCGAATCCATCTTTGGTGATATCTCGAGAAGATGGGTTGATGAGGGTGCTAATCTACTGGTAAATATGACCAATGACGCCTGGTATGGAAAATCAAGTGCGCCACATCAGACTCTGGCCATGACCAGACTACGAGCAGTAGAAACACGAAGATCCATTGTGCGGTCAGCAAATACGGGCTTTTCAGGATTTATTGACCCCATTGGACATTTACAAAACGTGTCACCTCTGTTTGTTCCCTGGGATGCCACTGAAGAGGTGAAACTCATGGAAGAAAAAACCCTTTTTGTTCGGGGCGGTTTCCTCTTTGGTCCAGCTTGTCTTGCATTAGTTTGTTTAGGGGTACTATTTGCTCCCAGACGAAAAAAATATATAAAAACACTACACTATTAAAACCTGGAGCATTAATCATGTCTACGGAAACCGGAGCTGCAGTCTCTAAACAGAAACTGCAGGATCTGAAAGGTCGAATGCTGGCCTTGAAGGAGCATCTTTGACTTAGCTAAACTGAAAAATGATCTTGAAAACCTTGAGCAGCAGACTCTTATGCCTGGTTTTTGGGGTAAGGCGGAAACAGCCAAAAGAGTTCAGAAGGAACTTGGAAAGCTTCAGGATGTTATAAAGAGCTGGGAAGATGACTGGGATGCGCTTGAAGAAGCTGATTTGCTTCTTGAAATGGCCACCGAAGAAAAAGACAGCGATACAGAGCATGAGGTGGCTGCTGCGATCCCTGCCATGGTTAAGGCTTTGGAATTGGCTGAACTTGAGTGTATGCTTTCTGGCGAACATGATTCGCTCAATGCCATCATTTCCATTCATGCAGGTGCAGGTGGTACAGAGGCTCAGGACTGGGTTGGGATTCTACTGCGCATGTATCTGCGCTGGGCTGAAGCTAAGGGCTTTAAGGCTGATATCCTCGATATTCTGGCGGGTGATGAGGCTGGAACCAAGAGTGTAACCATCATAATTAAAGGACGTTATGCCTATGGCTATATGCGCTCAGAACTTGGAATTCACAGGCTCGTACGTATCTCTCCCTTTGATGCCAGTGGCAGACGCCATACCTCCTTTGCATCAGTCATGGTTATGCCCGAGCTTGATGATAATATAGATGTTGAAATTGATGATAAGGATCTGAGGATAGACACCTACAGAGCTAGTGGCTCCGGTGGGCAACATGTTAATAAAACGGATTCTGCCATCAGACTTACTCATATCCCTACTGGTGTTGTGGTGCAGTGTCAGAACGAACGCTCGCAACATAGAAACAAGGATACTGCCATGAAAATGTTGGTCGCCAGACTCTACAGTCTTGAAAAAGAGAAGCAGGCAGAACAGCAGGAAGATCTGCACGGAGATAAGAAAGGGATCTCTTGGGGAAGTCAGATCAGGTCTTACGTTCTGCAACCCTATCGACTGATCAAAGATCATCGAACAGACGTTGAAATGGGAAATGTGGATGCTGTGCTCGATGGAAATCTTGATATGTTTATCAAGGCCTATCTGCTTTGGGCCAAGTAGAGAAAATTCTTGTCAGATTGTGCAAAATGCGGAGCTTGCTCAACGGTTTGTCCTGTTTTCAGGACGAGTGGAAGAGAAGGACATACGGCAAGGGGCAAACTGCATCTGATTGAAACACTCGGTCTTGCAGAAAGCAGTGCTGTTTTTGTTGATATTTTCTCTGCCTGTTTGCTTTGTGGTGCCTGTAGTACTGTTTGTCCGAGACAAATTGATATTAATAAAGAACTGGTGGCTGCACGTGAGAGTTTCTCTTCCTTAGCTGGTCCCCATGCGTATGAAAAGTATTTGGCCCGTAAACTTCTTGAGTATCCTGGAAGTTTGACGGGCCTTCGTGTTTTGGGAAAGGCCTGCGGGAAGTTGCTGGGCGATAAGCTTCCTGAG
>DAOVZA010000297.1 GCA_030635405.1 Desulfocapsa sp. | reverse complement strand
TTAAGATGGGCCGCCATTCATTTAGAAAATCACCCTGAATGTATTAACGCATCACCAAGCAAATCAACAATTCATAGAATATTAAAGGAGAATGGCCTCAAGCCCCATCAGTCTCGATACTTTCTTCATATTACAGATCCAGATTTTTTCACCAAGATGGAGCACCTGATAAAGCTGTATCAAAACCCTCCGCAAAATCTTTTTTTCTTTGATGAATGTCCTGGTATTCAGATACTCAAACGACTCCTTCCAGATATTCAAACAGACAATGAGAAGAAACGCATTGAGGAATTTGAATACATTAGAAACGGCACCACAAATGTTCTTGCATTTTTTAATTATGCAAATGGTAAGGTGTATGCAGAATGTCAGCCTGACCATAAAACTGAAACATTTGTTGAGATATTTAGACGGCATATTGCCTCCTGCTCTAAAAAAGAACAAATCCACTATGTCATGGATAACTTATCAACTCATCGAGGATATCAGTTTTGTAAGACGGTAGCAGAACTTAGTAGTATTGAGTGCCCTCTTGAAAAAGAATTAAACAACCTGGAAAAACGTGTCGAGTGGCTGAAGTCATCAGACAAACGAATTGTCATTCATTTCACGCCATATCATGGTTCATGGCTCAATCTTGTAGAATTTTGGTTTGGTATCATGAATAAAAAAGTGTTAAATGAATCTTACGGCTCTGTTGAAGAACTTAAAGAAAGTTTTGACTCCTTCATGGAGACGTGGAATACTTTACTTGCACACCCTTTCCGCTGGTCTTATAACGGTAAAGGTTTGCACAAAAAAGCAGTCGATCGCTTTACATTGATGCTGCAACAGGCCGCTATCAAACTTGAAGTGTCGAGTCTTACCAAGCAATTAAAATTGATGCATAATCTTTTCAACCATTACTTTTCAGAGGTGCCGATAGTTTGTTGGGGAAAACTAAACCATGCTCTTCGATCCCAAGAAATCACACTCAGAAGTAATATAATGAAAGAAGAAGGCCCGTTGAAGAAGAAAAATGCCGAGAATGCTTTAAATGCACTATTACTTGCCCTGGAAAACTACGAACATCAAAATATACAAATAGCCGCATAGAATTTTAAACAGCCAGAAAACACATCAGAACTTCTGGGACGCAGTACTAGTGCGCCATCTCATTGAATCAATACTTCCTTTTCGCAATTCAACATATTTGCTAACGCAGTGTTAATTAGCGTTCTAAAATCAAAAATTTCCTCTTGAAGTATCTGTTTTGCGTTTTCAATTTTATTAATAATTTTTGTTTTCCGCTCTTCCTCTGTCTTTGCTTTTATGTTTTTAAATGTGTTGGAATCAATGCTCTCCACAACAGATTTTAAATATTCTTGTTTGTCTTCAATCGTCGCACCAAGGCGAATCCAGTCATGCACGGGAACCTTTACCCATTCATCACAAATGAGGTTGGTCATGAGCTTGAATTGTTTTTTTAGGAATTTACCGCTCATGAGAGATGATTCTTCCTGCAACCAGTATGTGAATTTCCGTACCGTCTTTCCCCTTAGATTTTCACCATTATACGTCCACTTGAAAGGATGAGAATATTCCTGATTCCAGGTGTTGTTGAAATTTAAAATGTTTTGAGACAACTCCTCTTTTGAACTAACACTACAACGATCCAGGCAATTCTTCTTCATGATACCAAACCAGTTCTCAATCAGGTTCAGCCATGAACCATGAAAAGGTAAAAAATGAAAAACAATCTGTTTATCAGTGGAACCTAACCATTCACGACGTTCCACTACACTCGTCAATTTGGGCACATCGACATCACACAATTCAGCAACAGCCTCACATACATCTTTTGTGGAATGAGAACCATAATTGTCACAAATATAGTGAAGCGTCTCTGCTGGGCAGACGGTATTTACATGTCGTCTCAAGACTTCGATAATAGTTGCCGATGTGTGGTCTTCAATAACTTCTGTAAAAACTTGTCCCGTACTCACCTCCAATACGGAAAATACTGATATTGAACCGTGCCTGATGTACTCTACCTCCAGGGACTTCGAGCGATTTTCCCCTGCAGGGGTTGGTGGTGCAATGTGTTCCAGCGCCTGAATACCCGTACATTCATCAAAACAAAAAAGATTTTTCGATACGCTAGCATAAACCTCTATGATCTTATCCATTTTTGTGAAAAAATCCGGGTCGCTGAGGTGCAAAAAATAGCGAAATCTGTGAGGCTTTAAGGCATGCGCATAAAGCAAACGATGAATGCTGGTTCGACTGATCGAAACATCTTTTCCCAACAACTCCGGGTTGTTTTTAAAATACTGACAGGCCGCACTTAGTGTCCACCGTGCATAACCCGGAAGAGTTTCGAATTGACAGAAAAAGGCGATGACTCTTTGGCTTATGTCTTCCGTAAACTTCGGTTTCGCACCTGGTCTGCTCTTATCGTGTATGGAGTCATCGTTGCAAAAACGTTCTTCCCATGTACGGACGGTTTGTACGTGACATCCCAAAAATCGGGCTATTTGAGCTTTTTCAATATTATGTTGGCAGAAAGCCATAATGCTTAAGCGCAACCAGAGTCTCGGTCTTCGAGCCTGACTATCGTCTCCAATTTGTTTGTTAATTTTGTCCGGAGTTACCTCTTTGTTCAAGATATCGAAGAGTTTTTTTTGCTGCTTCCAGATAAGCCGGCAGTGTTTTTTTAATCTTGGAAAGCCCCATATTGTTCAAATGGTAGAGGATGCTTCTTGGCGAGAGATTATATCGACATCTCTCGTTGAGATGCTTCGAAAGCTTTTCACCACTCATCTTACCATCCTGTACAATATCAATGACAAATTGCTGAATAAGTTCCCCTTTTATTGTCGGGGTGAAAATATAATCCTGTTTTTGTCCACGCCTTTGGTCGATTAGTCCAGTCACATCCTCCTCGACCAGTTTTTTTGACAATTCGCCAACACGGTGTTCGGAAAGTTGTAACGCTTGGGCTGCTTGCCTGCGATTGATCATTTGATTGTTGAGAAAGCACAGCAACAGGGATTTTAAAAGTAAAGGATTGGATAGCGGTATCTGGATGTGAAGCGAGTCTCCGAAGTTAATCTGGTGACAATCCTCTCTTTCTGACAAGGTCACTTTCACTGGGTCTTCCGGAACAGTCAAAACGGCTTGAGGTTTAAAAGATGAAGTTTTTGATCTTCGATCTTCTAAAGCACTAAGACCTTGATTTTGAACACGATAAAGAAGAGTGCGCAGTGTTCCCGGCTTAAAATCCAAAGCAGAACAAATCATGGGTTTGCTTACACCCAGAAGAAACAAAACCCACGCTAAAATTTTATTAACAATTATATCTCCAAAAATAGTTCTGGCTTGCAAAATGCGTTTGCGAGAGAGTGTAGAGGAAAAATCAAATTGATCGCAATTCATAATACTGTCACCGCCTTGTATTGAAGTCTTGCTAAGGTGGCAGCATATCATAATTTGATGGAAAAACCAATGTTTTATTGTAATTTTATTAAAATAAAAGACTTCAATGATTCCAAATTATTGGTATATTTAATTGCGGTAAATGGGGGGCGAATTATCTAGATGCTGCGCTAGAACCTTATCGAAAGTCGCCCTGGTAAAAGATAACGCTGCCGTCAATCTCTCAAACCTACTGAACGTCCTCCGCGCTCTTGGATTAAAACTCTGCTCCAGCCCCTGGATAGATGCAGATTGATCCGGTTTCAATTTAATATCAGTTTCGACAAAGGCATGAGAAAACTCTCTC
>DAOVZA010000217.1 GCA_030635405.1 Desulfocapsa sp. | reverse complement strand
ATGGAAAGAAGGCATGGATGGAAACCTATAAACCCATGTTTACTCTTTTCTCGGCACTTGGGATTGCCATGATTGCATTTATATGCATCGCGCCTAAAGCAAAGATTATTATTGCATTTCCGGTTGACATTCTCACAATTCTTATCCCATTAATTGTTTTTTACCTCATTTCTTATATATTGTTATCCCTTATAGGAAAGTATTTCTTCAAGCGCGGAGATGCCATAGCCATGGTTTTCGGTGTGGTTATGCGTGACCTTTCCATCGCTCTTGCCATTGCCATGACAGCCTTCAAGGAACAGGGCATGACCATCGCTCTTCTGATTTCACTGGCCTATGTTATTCAGATTCAGTCGGCAGCCTGGTATATCAAGCTTGTGCCTTGGATCTTCGGACCTGTTGAAGAGAAGAAAGAAGAATAACATTATTGGATTTAAATTCGACTAACGCGGCTTTTCGGGAATTGTTATATATAAAATATAACAATTTCTGAAAAAGCTGTCGGTAAATGGAAACAGCCATTGGAGGCGATATGAACGGATCTCTGTTTACAAAAATACTTTATGCAACAGACCTTTCTGAAACCGCAAAAAAAGCAGCTCGCTATGCACTCAGCCTGACCAAGGAATATGGTGCTGAACTTACAGTTATTAATGTAGTACCTGACCTTGTTGAAGAGATGTCGGCAGGCATGGGCTATGATCTTGCAAGCCACTTTGGGGAAGAAAATCTTCGTAATTTTTATGAGGAAGGTTTTGCTGAAAGTGAAAATGCAATGATCGAACGTGTACTCGTTGTTTTAAAGGAAGCAAGTGAAGAGTTGGAAGACGACGGCACGATAAAACCTGAAGTTGTTGTAAAAGTCGGACATCCTGTACGTCAGATTGTCAATATGGCAAAGGACGGTGGGTTTGACTTGATTGTTATAGGTACCCATGGGCACAGTATGCTTGATGAACTCCTGCTTGGCAGTGTCGCAAGAGGCGTTGTGAAAAAAAGCCCTGTACCAGTGTTAACAGTTCGTTTGAACGATTAGGTAGTAAGTAATAACATAAAAGGATGAATTGTTTGTCCTTAATTTAAAGATGATGAACCGGAGATCCCGGTATTTTAGGAGATTGCTGCAATGCGTATAGCTATACCAACAAATAATCCCGGGGGCATGGAAGCCTCTCGTTCCGACCATTTTGGACATTGTGATGTCTTTACCCTGGTGGAAGTGGATGCTGATAATAAAGTCACATCAGTGGAAATGCTGCCAGTTCCAGCTCATGGATCAGGAGGCTGTATGGTTCCTGTGAATTTCCTTAAAGATGCCGGAGTACAAGCCATTGTTGTAGGTGGCATCGGAGCCAGACCCATGCAGGGTTTTGCTGAAGTAGGTATTGATGTTTACTGGGCAGATCGTGATGCTATTCCAAATGCAGCGGCTGTTATGGAGAACTTCACCGCAGGTAAGCTTCCTAAGATGAATGCTGATCAGGCCTGTGGTGGTGGAGCTGCTTGCCATAGTTAATGGAGTTGTGCTCTAGAGTATTGCAGTAAATATTCTTGTGGAAAGGGGAAGGGGGATGGAATGAACCCTTTCTCTTTCCTCTCTTTTATCGCGGGATTTTCCGTAAACACATAATTGAAAATGTCACCAAGACCAAAAAAACTCAGAAATTGTGAAGGTTCTTTTTGTGGCCGTGCCTTTAAACCAACGGGAACACCATTGTCTAAGCTTGATCAGATTGAGCTGTTTCGTGATGAAATGGAGGCCCTGCGATTGTGTGATCGAGATGGACTGACCCAGGAAGAGGCGGGTAAGAAAATGGGTGTATCTCGTGGAACCATTCAACGCATTATTACCATAGCAAGAAGAAAGACAGCGGAGGCATTATCCGAGGGCAGGGCCATTATCTTTGTTGATGAAGAGTAGGGATCTCTCTTCTTGCTGTTGCTAACTTCAATTTTCATGAACTGATTAAAGGCAGTTGATTTGCTAAATATTCTCTCTGGTCTTGTGGAATTTCACATCAGGCCACTTTTCCATAAAGAAGTTGAGCATCCATTCGTTTTGTGCCAGATATGTGAGGAAGCCTTCTGCATCAGTTGCTAGTGCACCCTGGTTTTTTTGTTCAAATTCGGCCATTCTCTTTTTGTCATCACATTCAACCCAGCGTGCTGCCTGAAAGTCAATAGGCTCGTAGATAGCTTCAACACCGTATTCATTTTTTAACCTGGCAACGGTAACCTCAAACTGCAGCACTCCAACCGCTCCCATTATATATGATCCTCCAATTTTAGGCCTGAAAACCTGTATAGCACCTTCTTCAGCAAGCTGCTGTAGGCCCTTTTGAAGTTGTTTCATCTTAAGCGGATTTTTAAGAATGACTCGGCGAAAATGTTCGGGGGCAAAGTTGGGGATTCCGGTAAACTTCAACACTTCTTTCGTGGTGAAAGTGTCTCCAATTTTGATTGTTCCGTGATTATGGAGCCCTATAATATCGCCTGGCCATGCTTCTTCAACATTTGCTCTGTCCTGCGCCATGAATATAGTCGCATTGGAAAGGGTTATATCTTTTCCAAGACGATGATGTTTTACCTTCATGCCTCTAGTGAATTTTCCTGAACAGATTCTAAAGAATGCTATACGATCACGGTGTGCAGGGTTCATATTTGCTTGAATCTTAAAAACAAAACCTGAGAAATTCTCTTCTTTGGGGTCAATATCCCTGCTTGCTGCTGCTCTAACACTTGGAGGTGGGGCCATCTCAACAAAGGCATTGAGAAGTTCCTGAACGCCAAAATTATTCACGGCAGAACCAAAAAAGACCGGAGTCTGGCTTGCACTCAGATAATGATCATACTCAAGTGGATTGGCTGCACCTTCAAGGAGTTCGATGTCATCACGAAGAACATCAGCATCATGACTACCAATAATTTCATCAAGTCGAGGGTCATCGAGTGATTCTATAGTAATCCCACTCTGGCCGCGACCACTTTGACCGGCAGTGAAAAGATGGATCTGTTTCTTGTGGAGATTGTAGACACCCTTAAAGGTCTTTCCCATACCAATTGGCCATGACATAGGGGTACATTCGATCTGGAGTTTGTCTTCAATATCAGCGAGGATATCAAGAGGATCCATACCATCTCTATCGAGTTTGTTGATAAAGGTGATCAGAGGTGTGTTGCGCATTCGACACACTTCCATGAGTTTTTCTGTCTGTGCTTCAACGCCTTTAGCGGAATCAATGACCATGATTGCAGAGTCAACAGCCGTGAGTACCCGGTAGGTATCTTCAGAAAAATCCTGATGACCAGGAGTGTCGAGTAGATTTATCTCATATTCTCCATAGGTGAATTTCATCACTGAGGTGGTGACGGAAATACCACGTTCCTGTTCAATAGCCATCCAGTCACTGGTGGCATGACGGTCGGCTTTTCTGGACTTAACTGCACCAGCCATATTGATTGCACCACCATAAAGGAGGAGCTTTTCAGTGAGGGTGGTCTTACCTGCATCCGGATGGCTGATAATGCCAAAGGTACGCCTTTTTGCTATTTCCTGTTCCTGCTGTTTGCTCATTGGAAGAATCTATTTAGATTTATGGAGATTTGTAGTATAAAAGTGAAAAAAAATTATCATAAGGCCATTGTTTTTGTGTTATGTGCTACGAACAGAGAAACATAGGCGTTTTTGTCTCGAAAGAAAACTAAAAAACGAGTGAAGTATGGAAACAAAACGAAGAATTCTAGTTACCGGTGGATGTGGATTTATAGGTGCAAATTTTGTTCGCCTCCTTTTGAATGACTATCCTGATTGGCGTGTAATCAATCTGGATAAACTTACCTATGCCGGGAATTTAAAAAATCTTGAAGGAATTGAAGAAAATGAACAGTACAGATTTGTCAAAGCTGACATCTGTGATGCGACAGCAATGGAAAAACTTTTTGTTGAAGAGCAGATAGATTATGTTGTTCATTTTGCAGCAGAATCTCATGTTGATAGATCAATCACAGGTCCTGCTGCTTTTATTCAGACAAATATTGTCGGAACTTTTACTCTTCTTGAGGCTGCCAGAAAGACATGGCTTAGCGGAGACTGGAAGGGAAATAACCCTCGTTTTCTTCATGTCAGCACCGATGAGGTTTATGGCTCTCTTGGTGATACCGGCTTGTTTACCGAAACCACCCCCTTTGATCCACGTTCACCCTATTCTGCTTCTAAGGCATCTTCTGACCATCTGGTAAATGCATATCTGCACACCTATAATCTTCCGGTGGTTATAACCAACTGTTCTAATAATTATGGTCCATATCAGTTTCCTGAAAAATTGATTCCACTGGTCTTTCATAATTCCATGAATGGAAAAGACTTACCAATTTATGGAGATGGCAAATACGTTAGAGACTGGCTCTATGTGAAGGATCATTGCGAAGCGATAGCCGAGGTGTTAACAAAGGGAAAAAATGGTCAGTCGTACAATATTGGTGGAAATAACGAAAAGCAGAACCTCGAAGTCGTAACGCTTATCTGTGACACCTTAGATAAGAAGATTGGCCTTCCAGCATCTGGTGAGCCAAGGCGAAACCTTATTACCTTTGTAAAGGACAGACTCGGTCATGACAGGCGTTATGCCATTGATGCCTCTTTTATCAAGGATCAGTTAGGGTGGGAGCCTAAGATCACCTTTGAGGTTGGTATTGAGAAAACCGTTGATTGGTACCTT
>DAOVZA010000099.1 GCA_030635405.1 Desulfocapsa sp. | reverse complement strand
TTCTTTTCATCCACCTGAAGATTTTTGCATACTTTCGGGAAGAGGCAGTCATGTTTTTTGCATGATCCTATCCGGCAGGAGACGCCGTAGAGATTTGCCGTTGGGCCACCAAGATCACTTATGGTTCCAGTAAAGTTTTTCATTTTACTGACAGTTCTGGCTTCCTGAACCAGGGATTGTATGCTGCGACTGGTAATGGCTGGTCCCTGATGTCTGGTAATGGCACAAAAAGAGCAGTTTCCGGAACACCCTCGAACAGTGGTAAGAGAATGCTGAATCATTCTGGCTGCGGGGACATTTGGAAACGCAGGATGTTCACAGCGTGTGTAGGGGAGTTCATAAAGGCTGTCCATTTCTGCTGTGCTGAGCTGTGGTGGCTGAGGTTGTTGGATAATCCACGCACTTTGCTGCTTTTGGATTAATTCTTTGTCGGCATAACTTCTTGCCTGAGCATCGATCTCTTTTTCAGCTCTCAGGAACAGTCCTTTGTCTTTCTGGATATCCTGCCATGATGGAAGAATAACACTTTGTTGTTTTTCATCAGTTTCACGCTGCTGAAACGCCTGTTCGCTGAGCCGTTCACAGGTACCCGCAATGTTAGTTAACCCAAGTCCCTTATCGAGTCGATCTGTGGTTTCAAGAATTGCCTGTTCTCCCATGCCGTAAACAAGAAGGCTTGCCTTTGAATCACTCAGCAGTGAAGCACGTAATTTCTTTTGTTTGTAATCGTAATGGACAAAGCGCCGCAGAGATGCTTCTACTCCGCCAAGTATTACCGGGACATCTTTGTAGGCAGAACGGGCAAGATTAGTATAGAGCATTGCAGCCCGATCTGGTCTGCGTCTCGAATTCTTTTCTCGTTTTTGTCCAAACCAGGGATTTCCATCAGGTGAATAGGAGTCTTTTTCACGCACTTTCCCATTACCAGTATAATTGGCCACGATGGAATCGAGATTTCCACCGCTAATGCCAAAAAAGAGGCGCGGTCTGCCAAATATCATGAAATCATGGTTGTTGTGATATCGTGGCTGAGCGAGAATGGCAACCCGATACCCTTTACTCTCCAGAAGTCTGCCGATAAGGGCAATTCCAAATGAAGGGTGATCCACATAGGCATCCCCTGTGACCAGGATGATGTCAACCTCATCCCAGCCGCGAGCTTTACATTCTTTCTTGCTGACAGGAAGCGGTATAATTGGCTCAGTTTTAATCATGATACATCTATCTTAACTGTGGGAATGCCTTTGTGCAAATATGATTTCATCCTTCACTTGTTTACTTCGGGAGAACCCGTTAAAATGGTATAAATTATTGAAAACTATTTGCGTGGAAACGATATGAATATAGAGAAAATTCTGGAAATTCTTGAAAAAGAAGTCGCTGATTATCAAGTCCCGGTTGTGGACTTAATTGCGGTACAAACCAAGGATCCTTTTAAGGTTCTGGTTGCAACAATTCTTTCAGCCAGAACCAAAGATGAAGTGACAGCAAAGGCTTCTGAACGACTGTTTGCAAAAGCTGATAATATAGAGGCTCTTGGTGAGTTAGATGAAGCAACTCTACAGAAACTCATTTATCCAGTCGGGTTTTATAAAAATAAGGCTAAGTATCTTGCAGCATTGCCAAAGAAAATGGCAGCTGATTTTGATTCAAAAGTGCCAGATACCATGGAAGACCTATTGACTCTTCCTGGTGTGGGGAGAAAGACAGCTAATCTGGTTCTTGCACAGGCTTTTGGAATTCCGGCAATTTGCGTGGATACTCATGTGCACAGGATTATGAATATCTGGGGCTATGTTGAAACTAAAACTCCACAGCAGACCGAGATGGTTCTTCGTGAGAAGCTTCCCGAGAAATATTGGATACCGGTTAATTCGCTTCTGGTCGCCTTTGGTCAGGGGATGTGCCGACCTGTGGGGCCGCACTGTGATCGTTGTGTTCTTGCTGAGAGTTGTTTGCAACTTGGAGTAACGCCCCGAAAATTGAAAGCGAAGCGCAAAGATGTTGCTCGCCTTGTCTCCTGGAATGTGAATGGCTTTCGTGCCGTTTTTAAGAAGGGATTTATGGAGAGTCTCAAGGATATGGCGCCCGATGTGATTGGACTGCAGGAGATAAAAGCCATGAAGGAGCAGCTCCCTGAGGATTTACAAAACTTGAAAGGTTATCATGGTAATTTCTACAGTGCAGAGCGAAAAGGATATTCTGGGGTTGCAACGTATAGTAAAGAAAAACCAAAAAGTGTAATCAAAGGGATTGGCGATCCTCGTTTTGATTCAGAAGGGAGGGTATTGACCCTTGAATTCTCAACCTACTATTTTATAAACTGTTATTTTCCAAATTCTAAAAATGATTTAAGCCGGTTAGGTTTTAAGCATGAGTTTAATGTGCTCCTGCAAAACTTTGCTGAAGATCTTGCCAGTAAAAAGTCCGTGGTGGTTTGCGGAGATTTTAATGTGGCTCATAAGGAAATTGATCTTGCCAATCCACGTCAGAATCGAAAAAATGCAGGATTTACCCTTGAAGAGTGTGCCTGGATGGATAGTTTTACCGATGCTGG
The DNA here is from genome assembly GCA_030635405.1 of Desulfocapsa sp. Next base: position 4,501 of record DAOVZA010000099.1, on the reverse strand, counting down.
CTGGATTGATAGTTTCCGTATGAAAAATAAAGAAGCAGATCAATATTCATGGTGGAGTTACAGGAGTCGTGCTAGGGATCGTAACATCGGCTGGAGGATTGATTATCACTGTGTTGATAAGAAAAGCCGGGGAAAAATTGTTGATGTTGATATTTACCAGCATATCCATGGCTCTGATCACTGTCCGGTTGTACTTGATTTTATCCGTTGATTCAGATAGATTTAATAGTATTTAAGGGAATAATAAATTTATCATGGAGGGGAACGTGTCTACAACGCACTTGCAATACACCATACTCCTTGCTGATGACCATGCCTTGATTCGTCACGGTATCAGGAATCTTATCAGTAATAATCCGGCGTTAAAAGTTATCGGTGAAGTTGGTGATGGCGAAGAGTTGCTCGAATTTTTAGTAAAAAAGCAACCTGAGCTGTTGATTCTTGACATCTCCATGCCTAAACTCACAGGAATCGAAGCTGTGGGTAAGGTAAAGAAATTATATCCTGCAATTAAGATTCTTATGCTCACCATGCATAAGAATAAGCAGTATTTCTATCATGCCATGTCTGCAGGAGCTGACGGCTATCTGATGAAAGAAGATTCGGATGAAGAACTTCTTCTTGCCATTAAGCGTATTCAAGATGGAAAATCCTACCTTTCCCCCTTTCTCTCTCAAGACTTTGCTGATGACGTTATTTCAGCATATCGCAATAACAAAAGTTCTCCCTTCGAAACTCTTACCAAAAGAGAACGAGAAGTTCTTAATCTTGTGGTTGATGGGCATACCAGTAAAGTTATGGCCAAGATGCTCTGTCTTAGCCCAAGAACAATCGACCACCATCGTGCCAACCTTCTCAGGAAGTTTGATATGAGAAATAGTGTCGATCTTGTCAACTTTGCAGTACGTAATGGTTTTGTAACACCGAATGACTAGCCTGAAATTATTCACTTCTCTGCCCTGTTTTCCTTAAAAAATAAAAACAAATTAAAAAAAAGATAAAATTTATACAGAATTACTCTTTTCTATCAGTTTGTTTTCTTAAGTATTATTCTCAAAACTAGGTAAATATACCTAACAAAGAATACGTACATCCATCAATTGTTTTTTTATTCTGACTGTGGTCTTTAAGTATGCAGTAACTGAATTGGTATTCAGTTAAGAAGCCTGTGATTTAGTGCTCTATGGGAGGGCCGCAGCAGATTAAAGAAGAATAAAAGGGAGCAAGGATGAATAAGGCAGAGCTGGTGGCCTCGGTTGCGGAGAAGGCTGGTACCACCAAAGTAAAGGCGGAAATGGTATTAAATGGTGTCCTTGAGAATATGGTGAAGACAATGAAAAATGGTGAGAAGGTAAGCTTATTAGGCTTTGGGACATTTACTGTTGTTAAACGTGTGGAGAAGAAAGGTCGTAATCCGCAGACTGGAAAAGCTATTCTTATTCCAGAGCATAATGCAGTTAAGTTTAAACCGGGCAAAACGCTATATGGACGAGTTCAATAGTTGAAGAGGATTCATCAGCACCCCACCAACGTCTGATTTGACTGTCTCGTATAGAGAAAACTATTACGAGACAGTCAAATCAAACGATGGTCGAGCCCTGCTAGACCTCTTTGGGGAGGCTCGATTGTAGTTGGTTTTGTAAGAGTTTCCATAGAATAGCCCCACTGAGAATCATCAATCCACTTAGAAGTTGCCCTCGTGTTATTACTCCCAGTACGAATCCAATATGCTGATCCGGTTCCCGGAATAGCTCCACAAACATTCGAAAGCTTCCGTAGCAAATAAGAAAGATGGAAACCATACTGCCGTGTGGCCAGGTTGCATTTGCCTTCCATGGTTTGCTTTTGAGGGCCCAGAGGATTGTGAAGAGAAGTACGCCTTCGAGTAGCATTTCGTAAAGCTGGGATGGGTGTCGTGGTTGTGGCCCTCCGCCTGGAAAAACCATGGCCCAGGGTACGGAGGTTGTTCTGCCGAAGAGTTCACCGTTAATGAAATTTCCGAGTCGTCCAAGCCCCAAACCCACGGGGATCGTAACCACATAGATATCAGCACACTTCCAGAAATTTAGATCCTTTTTTCTGATGTAGAGCCAGCCACCGAGCAAAACACCAATACATGCGCCATGAAAGGACATGCCTCCAGTCCATGTGGCTGGGATTTCGAGTGGGTGTTGCAGGTAATAGGAAAAATTATAAAAGAGGACGTACCCGAGGCGTCCACCGATCACAACTGAGAGAATCAGGACAAGGTTTAAATTTTCAAAGAACGGTTCAAGTTTTTTGTATGAAAAAATGCGTATCTGTTTCAAAACAAGAAAATAAGTGGCAGTGAAGCCAAGAACATACATGAGCCCATACCAGCGAACTTTCAGTGGCCCAATCCCGAAGATAACGGGATCAATGTCTGGGAATGGTATCATTTCTTTTTCTGTCCCTGGATTTTTTTCAGATGAACCTGGAGAACAGAGATAGCAGCCGGGGTGATTCCTGAGATCCGTGATGCCTGCCCAAGTGAGCGGGGGCGCACGGCAGTGAGTTTTTCCACCACTTCATTGGAAAGACCTGATAGATTCTTGTAGTCAATGTCATTGGGCAGCTCTAGCTTTTCCATCTTTTTAAAGCGGGCAACCTGTTCTTCCTGACGTTTGAGATAGCCTTGAAACTTTACTAACAGCTGGATTTCATCACGTACCGGTGAGTCCAGCAGCTGTTTAACCGCTTCCTGTCCTTCTGGTGGGTCTGTTGGGAGCAGGCTGATCTGGGCCAGTGTTAATTCAGGCCTTCGTAACAGCTCAGAGAGTTTACATTTTTGTTTCAAGGCCACTGTTCCTTCTTTGAGAAGGATAGTGTTGGTTGCCTCGTTGGGCTTTATATGGACAGACTCAAGGAGAGCAACACCTTTGTCCATTGCCGACTGTTTTACAAGAAATGCCTGGTATTCTTCTTCATCCAGTAAGCCAATGTCATGACCAATTTCACATAATCTTGTGTCAGCATTATCTTCACGAAGCAGGAGACGATACTCTGCTCTTGATGTGAAAAGCCGGTATGGTTCCTTTGTACCGCAGGTAACAAGATCATCGATTAAAACCCCAATGTATGCCTGTGCCCGGCTGAGAATTAGAGGTTCTTTCTCACGAATCATATGCACGGCGTTGATTGCTGCCATTAACCCCTGAGCGGCTGCTTCTTCATAGCCAGATGTCCCGTTTATCTGTCCGGCAAGAAAGAGGCTGGCCACACGTTTGGTTTCAAGGTTTGGTTTTAATTCCAGCGGATCAATGTAATCGTATTCAATGGCGTAGCCGGGGCGTACGATGGTTGCATTTTCAAGCCCTTTAATTGAATGCAGCATGGCAAGCTGAGTCTTAAGCGGTAAACTGGTGGGCAATCCATTTGGATAGATCTCCGTGGTGTCAAGACCTTCCGGTTCCAGAAATACCTGATGCCTGTCTTTTTCAGGAAAGCGCATCACCTTATCTTCTATGGATGGGCAGTATCTGGCTCCTATTCCTTCTATAATTCCAGCATACATTGGAGATTGGTCAATCCCTGCACGAATTGCCGCATGTGTTTTAGGGTTTGTGTATGTAATATGACAGGGACGTTGCGGAAGGGTATATTCGCCCTTACTGGAAAAAGAGAAGAAGGCTGGCGGTTGATCGGAATGTTGTTCTTCAAGTTCAGAGTAATCAATCGATTTGGCATCAATTCGTGGAACTGTTCCAGTTTTCATTCGTCCCATGGTAAAACCGATATCATTAAACCATGTGGAGAGATTTTTAGAAGGCGGATCACCCATTCGTCCAGCAGGAAAATTTTTGAGTCCAATATGGGTGAGACCATTTAAGAATGTCCCCGTGGCAACAATAACTGCTTTAACCGCGATCTCTTCATCAAGTGTTGTCCGTAGTCCGCATATTCGATCCTGATCCATAATCAGAGAATCGACTTCAGCCTGTTTGATTTCAAGATTCTCCTGTGCCTCCATAATGGATTTCATGCGAATCCTGTAGAGCAGGCGATCGGCTTGAGCACGTGAGGATCGAACAGCAGGCCCTTTGCTGGTGTTAAGTCTGCGAAATTGAATGGACGTGGCATCAATATTTTTTGCCATCTCTCCGCCGAGTGCATCAATTTCACGAACAAGATGTCCTTTGGCAAGTCCGCCAATGGCAGGGTTGCAGGACATGGCACCAATGGTGTCTATATTTATTACAATTACCAGTGTTTTACAGCCCATTCTTGCAGCTGCAAGGGCTGCTTCACAACCGGCATGACCGGCTCCAATGACTGCGATGTCGTATGAGTCCATATGTGTTGTAGTGTCAGTATGTTATGTTCTTGGGTTTGTTTGTGGCCATGAATAATGGTCGTAAAATTTAATAGTACCTAATAGAATAACAGGGGAACCATAGAGGTGCAAGGCGTACAATTGTAGAAGCAGCATTCCAATAACATGGGAAATGGATGCAAAATGCATGGTGTTACCTGTTTGTCT
>DAOVZA010000159.1 GCA_030635405.1 Desulfocapsa sp. | reverse complement strand
GGAGTATCTCCACCGGAAATCATCTCATCAGGATGGCCACCAGCAAAAAGCAGGCTTAGAGTCAGACCAATGGAGAGTGCGCAAGTGGTTTCGATGAGAAGAATCAGCCATCCAGCCGTTCCTTCAGGATATGCAAGCAGGCTGCCGGTGAGAAAAAGACAGCATATAGCAGTGATAAGAAAAGTCATTGGCCCCAGAATCAGACCGATGCGAAGAAGATAGGCAGGAACAGCTTGTAGCCAGGGGATTTCACTTACCAGGAGCAGAACACCCACAGCGCCGAATATGGCTCCTCCCTGAAATGCTCCTCCTGCCAGGTGACTTCCCTGCCACACCAAATACAGTGCAACCATACACATAACCGGGGCAAGCAGGCGAACAACTCCCATCTGCACGGGACTTATCTCAGTTTTGTCGTCAGCTGAAGGAGATTTTATTAGAGACCAGACACCGATTACGGCAAGCAGCAGCACCATGACTTCCAGCAGAGTATCATATCCGCGGAAATTGAGCAGTACTGCGGTCACTGGACTTTCCACACCACTCTGCTCCTGTAGAGAAGAAACGGCGTTTGCAAGCCCTGGTGGAGCATCTTCGGGAACGGTACAGAGAACGAAACCAAGCAATGTTATCAGACAAAAGACAAGGATCAGAAATAATAGCTGCAAAGCATTGAGTTTCTTATATCGCTTCCGAATCTGTTTCATGATCTCCTTTTCTGTCTTCATCGATATCAAGCCTGCGCTCACCCTTTTGACTTCGATTCATCCGCCTGAGGGCAGCAAGAAAAAGTGGCCCTGTTAGTCCTGCTCCAAGTGCTGCTTCGGCCAGTGCTACATCTGGTGCCCGCATCCTCACCCAGGCCAGAGCCATCAGCAGGCCAAAGGAGATAAACAGGATAACTGCCTTGAAAATATCTTCGCTGTTAAGCAAACGCCAGGCAAGCCACAGCAGGGTTAAAACAAGTATGATATCAAAAAGTGTTAGCATGGAGTAGGTCATGGTCGTGTCCATGGTTCTATCTTTTTCTGCATGGCACTGCTGGCAATGAGATGGCAGGATGCGGAGCTTGCAATCAGCACCAGTAACCAGATAAGCAGAAGTTTTGCAGTGATTGTGAGGCTTCCGGATTGAAGGGACAGGCCACAGACCACACAGCCTAAGCCGACATTATCAGCCTTGGTTAATGCATGCAACCTGGTATAGATATCTGGGAAGCGAATTAATCCAACGGTGCCGGACAGAAAAAAAAGCAGGCCGATTACAAGAAGCAGAGTACCGCTATGATAGAGGATGTCCATGTTTGTTCTTCCCGGGATTTTGCCAGGTACGGCGAATAAAGGTCAGAGTAGCCAATGCTGCCAGCAGTGCAAAAACAAGTGCAATATCAATGAGCACTGGGTTTGACATTCCTGTACTCAAAAGCAGCAGGATTGCCACTCCACAGGTGCCAAATAATTGTGCTGTCATCATGCTGTCAGCAGCAGTCGGGCCTTTTAGAATACGAATCATGCCCACAGCGATAGCAGGCAACAGAATCAAAGCAAAAAGTATGTGCATCCAACTCATAAGTTGTCCTTCTTTTCTACAGTTTTACCCATCAATGCAGCAACGTGATATTCCAGTCGCTGAATGTTTGCCCAGACAGGCAAACCCTTGTCAAGTGTATGAATGGTTACCTGATTGCCCCGGATCTTTGCGCTAAGGGTGCCTGGCAGCAGACTGATGGTATTGACAAAAAAGATCCTCGCTGATCCTTCCGGCAAGAGCGTTGTATAGGCAACCAGGCCTGGATCAAGGCATTGCTTAAAAGAAAGGGCACGACGCATGACATCAATACCGCCGCGAAAAGATTGAAGCAGAAAAAAGGGAATAAAACGAAGGAGACCATTAAGAGATATCTTCAGCGGAGAAAAAGATGCCAGTTTCAAGCTTAGGAATGTGGCCAGTGAAATTGCGGGAATACCAATTATCCAGCTTAATCTATCTGACCCTGTAAGAGCATACCATAACAAAGAAAAAATCACGAAACGGGGTAAACCTCTCCGTACAAGAGTCGTTAAGGTATGGCTCGTGGAAGGACAGGTGTCGTTACGCATGGCCTCATTTCTTTTGTGAAAGAAAAATCTATTATCCTTCTCTATCTTCCTCGTTTTTATGGGGAAAAGTCAAGATGTTTCCTTTCGCAGCAATCGCTCGATAGAATTGCCTGCCCTGGTTTTTTTCTAAGAATAACAGACTTAGAGAGGGCTTTGAGGATTTCGTAACTTGTTCCCTTGATCCGATGATGATGGCCGGTAGGAAATAATAATGTCAGGCGGTAAGGAGGGACAATTAGAGTAAGTAGACTATTGGAGAGCCCCATACAATAATAGTACAGGGCTCTATTGAAACGTTTATTTAGTTGAGGACCAGTCGTCTTCCTCAAATTCTTCATGGTCGGGTTTAGGTGGTTTTTCTTCAGCAAGACGCTGATTCAGCCATATCATAACCTTTTCAAACTCACCTTTGAGTTCAGCCATTGCTTTTCCTCTGTGACTGACCTTGTTTTTTTCTTCCATGCCACATTCGGCAAAACTTTTTCCAAGAGGTTCAAAGTAGAAGAGTGGATCATAGCCAAATCCAGACTCGCCCTGTTTCTCAGTGAGGATTGTCCCTTCACAGGTTGCTTCATAGGTGAGTGCAGGCCCGGATGGAACCGCAACAGAAAGTACACAATGAAAAGCGGCTTTACGGTTTTTCTGTCCTTCCATTTCTTTAAGCAGTTTCTGACAATTTTCTTCATCAGTTGCATTTTCACCAGCATATCTTGCTGAATATACTCCTGGGGCACCGTTTAAGGATTCAACAACTAATCCTGAATCATCTGCAATGGCTGGTAATCCGAGTATTTTAGCTGTGTGTAACGCCTTTTTGTACGCATTGTCGTCAAATGTCTCTCCGTCTTCAATGCACTCTGGAATAGTACCAAAGTCAGCAATTGATTTTATTTCCACAGGAAGATCTTTAACCATCTCCTGAAATTCTTTCACTTTGTTTTTGTTGGTTGTTGCCAACACAATAATATGTACCATTTGAGCTACCTCGTAATAGAAAACAATAAAATGCAACCGCCCTACCCTGTTTGTATCCGTTTTATCAACTGAGTTTTGATGTAAACGTTAACAAACTGTCTTTCAGAACAGCTGTACTCCGTAAATTAATTTAGATTGGGTTAATTACCGTATACTCTATTTATGAGAAATTATACGGCCAGGGATTCAGCTTTTTCAAGCTCCCGTTCCCTTCGCATTTTCTTTTGTAACTTTTTATCGTAACGTTCCTGTTCACTATAGATACATCCACAATAGGGCTGTCTATAGAGATCCATCGCAATGGCTTTGTCTATTCCATCCTGCCATCCGATACGGAAGTCATCGTAGTAGAATTCGACTCCATACTTAGCAGCCATCTTATTCCCTATCTTAATGATGGCTTTGTGGTTTTGGTAACGAGAGTATAGGAGGGTCGACGAGAATGCGTCAGCGCCCGATTTAGCGGCTTGCTGGGCTGTTTTCTCCAGGCGCATGTCGTAACAGATCATGCAGCGTTCTTTTTCGTGAAATACTACTTTCCGCAGATATTCTGTCAAACCGTATTCGGTATCGAGTTCAATGGGGAAATTTTCCAGTTTTGCAAAATCACGGAGACTGGCCAGGCGTTTACGAAATTCTCTAAACGGATGAATATTCGGATTATAAAAGTACCCTGACACATCAATATCTTTTTCCCGGAGATGGCTTAATGTGTAGGTGGAACATGGCGCACAGCACACATGTAAAAGAAGTTTCATTTGCGTAATACCTTAAATTTCTTGGGGTCTATATTATATTGATGAATCTTGTAATTTATTATTCTTAGACTGGTGTCCAGGTAGTGGGCTGTTTTAGTCTGATTGCCACGATTCTTTTTTAATCCTTCAATGATAATATCTTTTTCAAAATTTTCCACTGAGACAGAGAGAGATAATGGGTTTTTTCCAGAATCCAGTGAATCAGATGTCTGTAAGGTTGGAGGAAGGTGATTTCCTCTTATGGTGTCTCCGTCGCAGATAAGTACTGATCTTTCCATGCAATTCTGTAACTCTCGTACGTTACCTGGCCAATGATATTGTATAAGCATATCGATGGCAGGCGTGGATATTCGTTTGATCGGCATATTGTTTTCTTCTGAGTATTTTTCAAGAAAGAACTCAGCAAGAAGGAGGATATCTGTTCTCCGTTCCCGAAGGGCTGGCATATAAACAGGAAATACATTCAGGCGATAATAGAGATCTTCTCTGAACACTTTTTCTTTAACAGCCGTTTCAAGATCGCGATTTGTTGCTGCAACAAGTCTCACATCACAGGTAATAGATTTTCCTGATCCAAGACGTTGAAAAGTCCTTTCCTGAACAACATTTAAGAGCTTAACCTGTACAGCAAGACTGATCTCTCCAATTTCATCAAGAAAGAGTGTTCCACCCTCTGCCTGTTCAAAACGCCCTGCTTTTTGTTCTGTTGCACCGGTAAATGCACCTTTTTCATGTCCGAAAAGTTCACTTTCCAGCAGGGTTTCAGGGAGAGCTGAACAGTTAACGACAACAAATGGTTTTTCGTTTCTTTTGGAATTGTAATGAAGCGCTTTTGCTACCAATGTCTTTCCTGTTCCTGATTCCCCACGCAAGAGTACAGTGGCATTCGAATCAACCACTCTGTTTATCATGTCATACACTTCCTGCATACGGCTCGAGTTACCTTGAATATCGTAGATTTTATTTTTCTTAGATAACTCTCTTTTGAGTTTCAGGTTTTCGACTATTAACTCTTCCTGTTCCTGATTAACGGTTTGAATTCTATTTGCTGTCTGGGCAATGAGTGAGCTTAAAATAGTCATAAAACGAAGGTCTGCTGCAGCCTCTTCGGTTATCCCTTTTTGATAAATTCTATCTATGGAAAGTGCCCCAATAACCTTCTTACCGTCATGGACCGGCACGCAGATAAAGGATCGCATCTGGTTGTTTAGATCACCTCTTGCTCGTGTTTTATTGAGAAACATCGGTTCGTTTGCAATATGTGGGACTATAATTGGTTCTCCTGATGCCACTACCTTTCCTGTGATTCCCTCCCCTATCTGGTATTTTCCTCGTTTTCTTCCTTCTGCATTAATTCCATGTGCAACTTCGATTTCGAGTTTACCTGTGGTTGGGTTTATGATCGTTACAGTACCATTTTCCATCTGTTTCATGGAATCGATCATGTCCATTGCTTTGCTGAGACATTCTTTAAGGTTTGTCGAAGAGGCCAGAGTTTTTGTTATCTCATAGAGGCAACTCAGGTCTTCTAATTGTGATGAAATGTCTTTATCTTTTGGCATCTGCTTTTAATTTACTCTGAGTCATTGCTAAATCTGTTTTATTTGTATTCTCTACTAATCGTATTTTACAAATATGTCACAGAATTTACAATTTCCAGGCCGTTTATATTTTCAAAATGTTGTCTTTTTCATTGACGTGCAAAATATTGACACTTTGTTGTTCAAATGGTAAAAGAACTCATCTGGAGGAATGGCCGAGTGGTTGAAGGCGGCGGTCTTGAAAACCGTTGTGCGAAAGTACCGTGGGTTCGAATCCTACTTCCTCCGCCAGATTTGGAGAGGTGACCGAGAGGCCGATGGTGTTCGCCTGCTAAGCGAATGTGGGGGTTAGACTCCACCGAGGGTTCGAATCCCTCCTTCTCCGCCAG
>DAOVZA010000232.1 GCA_030635405.1 Desulfocapsa sp. | reverse complement strand
GATTGACATATCAATAAATCTCTGCTGTATTTAAAATATGTTTGTGTTTGATCTTCACAAAGTTGTTATTGTATGTGCCGTTTTGGAAAGATTCTAAGGGTTTTGTTCAAGTTAATCCCAGCTTTTGAGGAATATCGTGACGTATAATATAGAGTCAATTGGATTGATCCATTCCTGCTACAGGGAAAAATTTGGCATCCCTAGACAGCCGGGGTTAGTCAAAAGTGGTACGGGTTCCATTGAATTGCTACCGCCCTGTAATCGTGAGGAGATGTATAGAGAGCTGGATTCATTTTCTCATATATGGATACAGTTTGTCTTTCATGAAGCCATTGCTGACGGCTGGCGTCCAACGGTACGACCACCATGGCTTGGAGGACAAAAGCGAGTTGGGCTCTACGCAAGCAGAACCCCGCATCGACCGAATTTTTTAGGGCTTTCCGTTGTTCGTTATCATGGATTGCGCAAAGAGAAAAAGAAGTTGTTTCTTGATATCAGTGAACTGGATCTTTTAGATGGAACACCAGTTGTAGATATTAAGCCATATGTTCCCTACAGTGATTCGTTAACCGATGCATCTAGTGGATTTGTTCAGTTTGCTGAGAAGAAGGTGGTTGTACGACTTACTCCTGAAGTAGAGGCCAGTTGTCTTCAGTATAAAAAAGAGACGAATAGAGATTTGAGAACGCTTATTTGTGAGGTTTTAGGACAGGACCCACGTCCTGCAAGTCAGCGACAGCAAGAAAGAGAATATGGAATGCTTCTTTGGGACAGGAATATTCGCTGGCATGCTGACGAAGTAGGTTTTACTGTTTTTTCTGTTGAAAGTGTGAGTGGTTGAGGTGTGTTGCTGTTTTACTCTACCCATTTGCATCATAAAAGCTGATGCAAAGGAGCAGAGCAAGTGGATCATTGCTGTACCGCTTATTGGGTAATGGGTAGAAAAACCTCTTTGTAGAGTTTACGGTATCCTTCAAAGCTGCTTGGATCAAGCCATCTTTCGTAGGCTGCCCTGTATCTTTCAGTACCGCGTTGTTCCAAAAGTACCCGATTAATATTGTCGATTGCTGTTTTACCCCATTCGTTTTTGGAACAGGTCATATACCCAAGGTAGGATTCGGGGGCACCTTGATTTTCCTCAATAGTCAAAGTCATAATTTGATCTCTTATACCCATTGTTTCAGCAAGATATATGGCTTCTTCTGGTGATCCTGGTAGTGCATCAATTCTTCCCGCCATAAGCATTTTAAATAGACCACCTAACAGGTCAGCCCCTTCGTAGACAAAAGTATTTTTGTCATTGCCGTAACTGTCCATGGTGTTATCAAATTCTGCCCCGAATGATCGATTGTTTATTCTGCCAATAACAAATTTATTGTTTTGCAGAATGCTTGTAAGGCTTACCGTTTTTGATCCGCCAAATGCCAAAAAGTTTTTCTTATTGATTATAAGAACAATGGGTAGAGAAAAGGTACTAGGGACTGAATAATAAACAAATTCTTCCCGCTCCTTAGTTTTGTACATGGAAGGGGCACAGGCTTTTTCTCCTTGTTTCCACTGTTGATAGTGTCTGGAAAGATTTGCATCTGTTTTTGTATGATCATATTCCGGTAAATTTTCGATAATAATGTTGTTGATGGCTTCTACATATCCCTGTCCTTTAAAGTCCCCCTCATGAATAAAAAATGGCGGTGTCGCAGATTCCATCCAACTAATGGAATCTTTTGTCCATGCCACTGATGGAAGCAGGCAGGTGACAAAAAAGATGCAAATAAGAATTGAAAAATGTGGTTTGTGTTTCATGTAAATCCCCAAAGTTTGATAGAAAATGAGTTTGGAATACCAGCACCGGTAATGAATGGTAAGCCGGTATAAGTACCTTCACCAAATATTTTTCAAAAAACATGAAAATTATTTATAAGGTACTAAATATCACGTGGTAAAGTTTTGTGTATAGTCAAGGCAAGTTGTAGAAGCGTGTAAGGTTTTGAGATAAATGCATTTGCACCCATTTCCAGAGTGGCACGTACATCGGCGTCGTCGGCAAAACCGCTGGCAATGATTGCTTTTTGCTGAGGATGAATTTTCAGGATTTGTTCAAATGTTTTCCGTCCATTTTGTCCAGGTCGCATAATCATATCAAGTATCAGCAGATCAGTACTATGGCTCTTGCTATATTCTACTGCTGCTTCCCCTGAAGAGACCGTTTGGACAGAGTATTCTAAAAGTGTTAACAACTGACTGGCAATCATGCGTTGAGTTGGTTCATCGTCTATAACCAGGATTGTTTCCCCTTTGCCTACATAATCTTTCCAATTCTCCTGCTCTGGAAGTGGGGCGATCTTGCTCTTGGTACTAGGGAAATAAAGCTCAAACGTTGTTCCGTGTGGATCGCTGAAGACACTGACTGTACCGTCATGATCAGACATGGTGTTCCATACAACTGCAAGACCCAGACCGGTGCCACTTCGACCCATAACTTTTTTGGTATAAAACGGTTCAAAAATATGATCAATGTCGTTGGGGGAAATCCCCGAACCGTTGTCATGGATAACAACTTTTGTGAAGTTTCTTTTGGAACAATTTTGTTTGATTTTTGTTAAGGGCAGAGGTTGGTCGTGGTTGCTGGTGACAATGGATATGGTCCCTTTACCCTGAATGGCCTCCACACCATTGATGATGAGATTCATCAGACATTTTCGGACATGAATGGGCGAACTGGAGATGTTTCTTAACTCTGGGGCTAGAGAGATATCAAAACTGATTAAGGGATTCAGGGTCTTAAGTTGTTGGAAATCAGTGGAATCAAGATAGGCTTGAATAAGCATATTCAGGGACGTATTTTCTTTTTTGGCAACGACCCCCCTGGCCACGGTAAGCAGGTCGGACACAACCTCTGAGGCTTCGAGTCCCGACCGGCGAATCGCTTCAAGGGAGGGACGCAGATCGTCCTCTTTGTCCATCTTAAGAAGCAGAAGTTCTGGATAACTGACGATGCCAGAGAGGATATTGTTCAGATCGTGGGCAACCCCACCGGCCATAAGACCGATAGCTTTCATTTTCTGGTCGCGGTTCAGTTGCTCTTCGAGAACCTGTCTCTCTGTGATGTCTATGACAACCATTCGAGCACCGGAAACCTTGCTATTGTTGATGATGGGTGCAGAGTGAATAAGTATCGGATATATATTTTCTTTCTGACCTATTGCGGTGAATTCGATTAATTTGGAGGGCTCTCCTTTGAGAGTATTTTGGAAATTTCTTTTGGCTTCTTCACGTTCATCCGCTCGGATGAGTTTGAAGAAATTCGTACCTGTATCTTTTGCAAAGGAGAGTTGGAGCTGTTTTATTGCTACCTTGTTGGCGTAGGTGATATTTCCTGTCAGATCGGTCTCTAAAACCATTTCCGGCAGCAGGTTAACAAGGTCGTGGAATCGACCTTCACTCTCGACCAAGTTCCGGGTCCGTTCTTCGACCTGCTGTTCAAGAAAATTCCTGCTTTTGAAAAGATGGATGATGAAAAGTGTGGTCAGTAAAAGTAATAGAAGAAAAATCAGAATATTACTCAGCGGAAAAATAACCCGGATATATTGTTCGCCATGCAGGGTCCCAATAACCTGATTCTTATACCTAATCTCCTGAGAAAGTTTTTTCAGGCCAATGAGTTTTATTCTGTAAAGAAAAGAAGAGAGTTCGGTTAACGGGGGAGCTGTGATTGAGATATAGGTGCCGGTTACCGGAAGGGAAACAGAGAGAGATTTGTAATGGCTGGCCTGGACTGCGATCTGCAAATATGCGTCAGCACCATTTTTATTCAATGCCCAGATATTATCGGCAACGATGACTGTATGGCTATTAAATTTTTTTTGATCAAGGTGGGCAGCATTTACAATGAAGATATAAGCGATACCAGAAAAAACAAGCAGAAATAGGCATGCTACATACAAGTAACTGTTACGACAACTATTATAGACAAGTGGCATAGCTGTGAATCATTTTTTTGTCCGATTTGCTGCCAACCGTATAGTAAGGCATTAAGTAGAAGAAGAGACCAAACTATATTGTCTTCTCTGGTAAGAGAATGTTCTTTGAATTTGAGATGTATGTCAAGAACTTTCCTTATTTCTTTGTAGGAATATAATAAGTAATAATATGGGACTAGCTCGCGATCCATTCTGAATTCTGAGAATAATCCCATGATCTATGATAGGATCGTGGTGGAAGTTAAGAAAAAAATAATTAAAGAGAGTCAGTATGATAAAAATCGAACTTGATGAGACAAGAGAATTTAATCCTCTTGGGATGAAAAGTATTGTGCTCCATGACTCGGAACATTTTAAAATTTTAAATTTTAATTTAATAAAAGGGGCGCTTTTTCCAATTCACTCTCATGAACTTGATGGGCAGTTGAGTATCCTGGTCATTGAAGGCGAGGGAGAGTTTTTGGCTGATGATGATGT
>DAOVZA010000393.1 GCA_030635405.1 Desulfocapsa sp. | reverse complement strand
TTTTACCTGTTCCAACGTAAAACGAACGACCACAACCCCATGAGTCGATCACTCTATTTATTCTTCAGATACGGTTCTGCTATACGTCACTGGCTGCGACGCCATATCAGCAGAAGTGGCTTTCTTTTATTTATTACACTGCTTTTTTCCTCTTCCCTTGGCGCCCATATGGGGCAGAACACTGTTTTTCACTTTTTTACCCTTTTACTCGTTCTTGGCTTCGTCTCAATCTGTTTCTGCCTTTATTTTAAGGCTCATATTCGTGTAGTGCGGCATCTTCCTGACTTTGTAACTGAAGGCGAATCATTTCGTTATCGGGCTGTTATTGAAAATCAGGGATCGAGAGTTTTACGAAATATTGAGTTTTATGATGAGCTCGATTGGCACTATCCGACCTATTCCGAATTTTGTAATTTTAATAAGACATATACAACAAAAAGTCGCTATTTTTTGCTAGTGCCTCGTTGGAATGATCTCCTGCAAAAGGGGATTGCGATTGAGCGGGAAAGACAGAATCTGGTGATTATGCGACCTGAAACGCCAGTCGAAATGTGGCAGAAAGGTACTCCTTTAAGACGAGGGATTGTTCGTTACAAGTCAGTGACGTTTTTTAGAAGTGATCCCTTTGGTTTGTTTTGGTCACTCTCATCCGTTTCCTGTGTAAACTCCCTGCTTGTTTTACCCAGACGCTATCTCTTACCGCCCATTCAACTTGGCGGATCACGAAAATATCAACCATCTGGGGTAACTCTGGCATCAGTAATTGGTGATTCTCAGGAATTTCTTTCCATGCGTGATTATCGACCCGGTGATCCACCGCGTACAATCCACTGGCGCAGCTGGGCGAAAACCGGAAAGCCCATGGTAAAAGAGTTTCAGGATGAGTATTTCAACCGACATGGTCTTATTCTGGATACTTTTGCAACGAATTGCTCTGATCAATGTTTTGAAAAAGCAATTTCTGTTGCCGCTTCCTTCGCCTGTACTGTTGCAGACAGAGATTCACTGCTTGATCTTCTCTTTGTTGGTAACAAGGCCTACTGTTTTACAACTGGTCGTAGCGTCGGACATAGCCAGCAACTTCTTGAAATATTAGCGACAGTACAGCCCTCTCCTTCTGATTCCTTTGATGAGCTGCAACAATTGATTCAGCAGCGTTCAAATTTACTCAGTAGTTGCATCTGTGTTTTACTTGCCTGGGATAAACCTCGACAAAAAATGATTTCTGATATCCTTGCCAGTGGGATTCCTGTATTACCACTGGTGATCAGTGAAAATGAAGATGAAGTAAGGGCTCAAATGGAAGGTATGGATAGTCCCATGCCTGTGAAGTATCTCCATCCTGATCGCATAGAAGAGGGGATGGCTAAGATATGAATACACCTATTCTTCTTATGGGAGCTGCTCTGCTCTTCTGGGGATTTCAGGTCGGCTTGCTCTTTCCTGCCATAATAATGGCCATTGCTCTTGAAGGTTCGAGATGGATTAAAATCAGATGGGAATTCTCAGATAGAGATTACACCCGGATTATGGATCTCTGTGTTTATCTGTCAGTCGCTGTTATGGCTTACGCCGTGTTAACTGATATGAAAAGTACAGAGGTTATGGGCCTGTTTGCCTGGATGCCCATGTTAGTGCTCCCTATTATGTTGGCGCAGGTCTACGGGGATAAGGATACCATTAGTTTTGGTGCCCTTTCACTTGTGGCGCGGAAAAAACATAAGAAAAAGCAGGAAGAGCTTCCTCAAGATTCAAAGAAGAATCGTCTAAATATATCCTTTATTTATCTTAGTGTCTGTCTACTAAGTAGCGGGATCGGCAACAACAGAGAGCTTTGGCTGTATGGAATTTTATTTTTTCTGGTTGCCTGGGCACTGTGGTCTGGACGGAATCCTGCCTATCCTTCATGGTTTACAGTAATACTGCTTCTAATCATTGGCTACGGAGGTTTTCTGGCGCAGATTGGGATGCAGGAGCTACATACCCTTGTCGAAGAAAAAATGATGGATTTGATGATTGGTAACCGAGGTTCACAGGATCCATTTCAAACTCGAACTGCAATCGGTTCTATTGGAGAGTTAAAGCTCTCTGATGAAATCATCTATAGAATAAATACAGAAAGGAACAGTCAGCCGCCATCATATCTTCGTAACAGCAATTACAATATCTATGGATTTACGTCTGAGACTTCCACCTGGTACAGTTCTCCCCGATCCTTTGATTTAATAAAACCGCATACAAATAAGACAAGCTGGCAGATACATGAACCTATCCAGAAAACTCAAGAAAGTAAAATTATTGTAAGCACCAGGTTAGACTCCGATGAAAATATTCTGCCCGTGCCGCTTGGAATTACCTCTCTTGCTGATCTTCGTGCTGAAAGTGTTGGTCTGAGTAGATTAGGGGCGATACAACTGACAGGAGCCATGGGGTGGATTCATGCAAAAATAGATGCAACTTCAACAGCAGCATATGATCTGCAAGTTACAGAAAAAGATTTGTTGGTACCGGAAAGGTTACAGTCAATGCTGCATAAAGTTATGGAAAATAATGACCTGATACGGGCTACTCCTGAAAAAACCATACAGGCCATCAATGGATTTTTTCGAAAGCAGTTTAGCTACTCTCTGGTTCAGAAAGAAAGGGAAAAAGGTGTGAACTCTCTGGAACATTTTCTAACTAAAACCAAGGCGGGTCATTGTGAGTTTTTTGCCACCTCCTCGGTTCTTCTTGCACGAATGGCTGGGATACCTGCTCGTTACGCCACGGGCTGGG
>DAOVZA010000382.1 GCA_030635405.1 Desulfocapsa sp. | reverse complement strand
GAATTGTCAACACAACTGGCGACATCCGGCCTTGGAGATCTCCTGACAACAGCTAAAGAAGTGGAAGGTGTTAAAGTGATTGCAGCCGTTATTCCATTGGATAGTCCTAAGACGCTTCGTGAGGTAGGGGATAAGATACGTGATGAGATGGGAAGCGGTATAGCTGTTCTTGGCGGCGAAATCAACGGTAAGGCAGCGCTGCTTGCGCTTGTATCAAAAGATCTTACCAAAAAGATTAAGGCAGGTGAACTGGTAAATAAGGTGGCAGCGGTGGTGGGTGGCAAGGGTGGTGGTAAGCCGGATATGGCACAGGCTGGTGGAAGCATGCCCGATAAAATCAATGAGGCTATTGGTTCTGTTTATGAATCTGTTCAGGAATTGATGAACTAACACCTCTCTAATACAATATTGTAACTAGGAGATTACTTTTAGCTCGAAAATTACAGCTGAAAGTGACCTCTTTTTTTTGCCTTTTTACAAAGAGAAAGCAGTAAGTGATTACCACAAAAATACTGTTGTGAATTATGTAAACTTTTTACGTAGACAATGACACGATTCTAATTGCCGGAAATAGTGAATTAAATTGAACCATTGTTCATTGTAATCGCTATTAAAAGTGGCAATTCAAGCCTTTGACTCTCTTATAAAAACGTTGACAGTAAAGTATATTTGCGGTAGAACCGTTTTTCGTGTTGTGAATCACCATTCATTTTGGGCGATTTTTTTGAGTTATCTTAGCTAATCAGGAGCAGAAAAAATGGTATCAATGGATATTACCCTGTTTCTTCAGATCATTAACGCTTTTGTACTGATGTATCTTCTTAACGGAGTCATCTACAAACCGGTTCTGAAGATTTTGAAGGAAAGAAAGGTAAAACTGCAAGGCATGCGTGATGATGTCATTAAGTATGAAGATAACGCCCGCAGACGCCAGGAAGAAGTTGATAAAAAAATGCATAGGGCTTCTAGTCAGGCCAAGGCTGCAATTGATAATGCACGCGCCGGAGCAAAAACTGCGGGCGAAGAAAAACTTACTGCTATCAAAGCCGAAGCCGATGCTGAAAAAGATAAACAGCTGGTAGGTATCAAATCTCAGGTTGAAGCTGCTCGTAAAGAGCTTGAAGCCGGAATTGAAGGATTTGCTTCTGCCATGGCAGGAAAAATTTTGGGAAGGAGTCTGTAAGGATGAGGGGAATGAAGCGAATTTTCGGGAAAAGTGCACTTGTTGCGCTGATCTTGTGGTTTGCCCTGGCAGCAGGAAGTGTCTGGGCTTCAAGCCAAAAAGGTCATGCGGAAACTGGTGCCGAAGGGGCGCATGCAGTTGCAGATACGCATGCTGTAGCTGATGCACATGGTGCGGTAGCTGATGCTGGCCATGCTATGGCAGATGGCGACGCACATGTCGCAGACAGTTTGTCACCAGAGAAATTGAAGGATCTTGGTTGGAGGGTGATGAACTTCATCGTCTTACTCATTATCCTTGTGAAATTTGGTGCCAAACCGATTGCAGATGGATTAGGTTCACGTCGCAAACAGATCAGAGACGAGATCGAAGATCTTGAAGCCAAGAAAGTTGATGCTGAAAAGGCCTATAAGGAATTTTCTGCTAAACTTGAGGACGTTGAAAAAGACGTTGATACCATCGTTGAAAAAGCAGTTGCTCAGGCAGAGGTTGAAAAGGTTAGGATTATTGAGGCCGCTGAAAAATCTGCTGATGACATTAAACGTGCTGCTGAGATGGCAATTGCCAACGAAGTAACGGCTGCTAAACGTATATTGAAGGTTGAAGTTACTGAGCAGGCTGCGGTAATGGCTGAGGAGTTAATCGTTAAGAATCTGACATCTGATGATCAGGTCAAGATTATCGAAGATTACTTAGACAAAGTAGGAGCCGTCCAGTGAAACAGATAATCTTAGCAAGACGATATGCCAAAGCGCTTTTCGCTGTTGGCAAAGACGAGAAAAAGCTTGATGAGTACAATGATGCTCTTCAGGGATTAAATGAAATATTTGCCTCCGATAGCGGATTGGCAGATTCTTTGACTAACCCCCTTTATCCTATGGATGTTCGGGAAAAGGTAATGGAAGGTATTGTTGCCTCCATGGGTGTCGATAAAGTTATGGGCAATTTTCTCAACCTGCTGGTCGAGAAAAAGCGTGCTGATGTTCTTCCGGATATCGCTGAAGAATTTCAGATCATGGTTGATGAAGAAAAAAATGTCAGCCATGGCAGCGTGGTCTCAGCAGTAGAATTGAGTAAAGAATTGCAGTCCAAAGTGCAGGCAACATTAGAAAAGCTTACTGGCAAGACAGTGGAACTGACAACCAGTGTGGATCCTTCAATCATTGGCGGAGTAATTGCCAAGGTTGGCGATCTTGAATTGGACGGAAGTATCAGAACACAACTTGCGAGTTTAAAAGATTCCATTAAGGGGAGAGAGTAGAAATGCAAATCAAAGCCGAAGAAATCAGTCAGATTATAAAAGATCAGATTGGTGAGTACGAAACCAGTATTGACCTAAATGAGACCGGTACTGTCATCTCCGTTGGTGATGGTATTGCACGTGTCTACGGAGTGAAGAATTGTATGGCCATGGAGCTTCTTGAGTTCCCTGGTGGTATCATGGGGCTTGCTCTGAACCTTGAGGAAGACAACGTAGGTTGTGCTGTCCTTGGTAACGTTTCCGGAATTAAAGAGGGTGACCTTGTTAAACGTACCGGAAAAATCGCTGAGGTTCCAGTTGGACCTGAGATGGAAGGCCGTGTTGTTGATGGTATCGGTTTCCCAATTGATGGACACGGTGATATTAACGCCAAGCTTTATTATAAAGTTGAAGTCGTTGCTCCTGGTGTTATTGCCCGTAAGGGTGTTCATGAGCCATGTTACACAGGTGCCAAAGCAGTT
>DAOVZA010000223.1 GCA_030635405.1 Desulfocapsa sp. | reverse complement strand
GGCGCTTCATATTCTTGTGAACAATATAGAACGTGGCGGAATGCCTGTTGTGCATGGTAGTTATGATCTCCCACACAATTCCGATCAATGGGATCTCGAAATCACCACAACCCTGAAAGCTAAATGGCTGCTTTTCCACCACAGCCTGCCACTAATGCTGAAGAGTGGTACTGGGGCTGTCGTGAATATATCTTCTATCTCGGGGATTAGCGGTCGCAGCGGTGCTGCAGCACCTTTTTTTAACGATGCGTATAGCGCTGCAAATCGTGCCGTTTCATCATTTACTGAGACCTGGGCTCGTGAGGCCGCCCCATCAATCCGTGTAAACGAACTAATGCTCGGACTTATTCGCCACAGGCATGGAGAAGAAACTCGGGGATGGGGAGAGTTGAATCAGGAGGAGCAGGAAGCTATCAGCAAGCAATGTTTATTAGAGCGAACAGGTACTCCTGAGGAAGTTGCTGATGCAGTATTATTTCTTATAAAAGATGCCGACTATATGACGGGGAGTGTGCTTAGAATTGATGGCGGTATTACACTTGGTGGACAGAAGGTGCCTCCAACACCTAAGGGTATTCTCGAATAACACTATCGTATCCACGTCAGTTCTTAATGAGTTCGTATATTAGATATCCAACGCCCAATCAGGAATATGCTTTAAAACATAGTCTTCAATCATTTCCTTCTTCTGCTCCTTGGGAACATCACCAACATCCTTTTCCAGTTCCTCAAAATCAAACCAGCACAGTTCACGATTATCTTTATTATATACAGTCAGGACTCGTTTATCCTGCTCACGAATATTTTCTTCTTCTTGAATAGCCCCAACCAGCTGTATCGCATCTTGAAGAGAGAGGTATTTTATATCTTCGCCCATCTGTAACTCCTTAAAAACAGAAAAAGGGTGACCAGGACCAAATCCTTATCACCCTAAACAAAAAAGAAACACCATTGATTCTACCCAGGCAGGTTTAACAACTGCTCCTGAACGAATACAACGAGTACAGACGCGAGCACGAACCGCACTACCATTTGGAGTCAGCATGCGTACTCTTTTCAGGTTTGGTAACCAGCGACGTCTGGTTTTATTATGTGCATGAGAAACATTATTTCCAGTGGCAGGCCCTTTACCACAAATCTGACAAACTTTAGCCATGACGATCTCCTATATGGTTTGATTCCAATAGGATTACACCTTTTGGATATCATAAAATAATTCTTCTATATCTATTAGACGAATGAGAAACTGCTTTTTATAACTGTTTTAAAGAATAATGGCAAGGTTTTTCCACAAGAAGTCTTAGGCAAATTTGATGGGTTCGTAAAAACCCAATTATCAGATGGACTCGTAAAAAACTTCATATGCGAGGCGCGTATTTTTCTATCATTTCGGCGTACTAGGTACGTCGTAATGATAGAAAAATTACAGCAACGAAGCAGATGGAGAGTTTTTACAAGTCCACCAAATTTTAACAGACTAAAAAAAGTCATCTCTACAATCAAAACCTTTATTGACATGTGAATCACCGCCTATTATTTTGCGTGACGCAGTCATTTTTAATAAAATGACTACTCTTGACCTGTGTCAATGCAATCTTACCAAGACAATCTTAATTTGGATGACTTTACTATTTGAATTGCAAACCCAAGTAACAACGTGGTACAAAGAAAAGCTGTCGGCAATTGAACGTACAAAGGCCTTGCTTTTTCAATCGTTTCTTGATAAAGAAAACCATCTAATAATTACTATTAACGAGAAAAAATGACCAATAAGAATCCACTCTTCCGTTTCTTTTCCTCTGTCAAGCTTGCTCTTTTCACACTTTTTCTATTGGCTGTCACCTCTATCATTGGAACTGTAATCCCCCAGAAAGAAACCTTTCAATGGTACGCTAGCAATTACAGTGAAACCACGGCTCAAATTTTCCAGGTTCTCTCCATCCCCGACATGTATAATTCATGGTGGTTCCTTGGGCTCCTTACGCTTCTTGCAGTAAACCTTATTGTTTGCTCCATTGACCGCTTTCCTGGCGTCTGGAAACAAATTAAAGCAGATAATCTAGCAACAGCCCCTAAACGCATCCAAAAAATGCGTTTATCAAAAACGTGGTTGTCTGACAAATCTGAAGAAGCCCTCGCAACTGAAATCACGAGCAGTCTCTCATCCAAAGGATGGCAGGTTGGGCAGCGTAAACTTGACGACGCCCTACTTCTTTTCACTCAAAAAGGAGCAATGACCAGAACCGGCGTGTATATAGTTCATGCTTCTATCCTTGTTATTTTCATTGGTGCTATAATAGGTGAGCTATACGGTTTTAAAGGATCAGTAATGTTGCCTGAGACCCAAGCCACCAACAGGTTTTTTGAAACTGGAACTGGCAACTCCATAGACCTTGGTTTTACGGTGCGCTGTGATCGATTTGATATTGAATTCTACGAATCAGGTATGCCCAAAGCGTATAAATCACAGCTCACAGTTTTTGAAAACAATACAGTTACAATGGAGAAAGAAATCGTAGTGAATGACCCATTAACATATAAGGGTATCACTTTTTACCAATCCAGCTATCAGGGATACCAAGACTTTCTGCTAACTGTTACCGACCAGGAAACTGGTAACGCTCAGACAGTTTCCCTTCCCTTCCAGGAACAACAGGACCTTGTCAGCCACCAGGCACGTATTGGTGTTATTAATGCTGAGGCCATGGGACAAACCATCACAAGAATGAAAGTCTGGTTTAAAGATGAACTGGGACCTGCCTCCACATTCTGGATTAATTCAGGCGAACAGGTAACCATTGAACGTCCTGGAAAGAAATACACAGTTGCTGGCAAACAGATGTATGCCACAGGCCTCCAGATTGCTAAAGACCCTGGCGTGTGGGTTGTTTACCTAGGATGTGCTATGATGATCCTTGGTCTTTTTGTGGCATTCTTCTTATCTCACAAACGAATATGGATACTGCTCACAAAAGAGGGTAATGAAACCTCTGTACGGATAAGTGGAAGTGCCAATAAAAACAAAACTGGTTTTGAAGAGATCTTCATCACTCTTTCATCGGATCTTGAAACTAATACTAAGTAATTGACAGATATAACAACGACTACATTGGAGTTTCAATATGGATAGTTCACAACTCTTGGGCATCACGACATTCACATATATGTTTTCCACCATTCTTTATGCCGCAATTTTTATATTTAAGGCAAAAAAGC
Organism: Desulfocapsa sp.; assembly: GCA_030635405.1. The sequence continues at coordinate 1,391 of DAOVZA010000223.1, read as the reverse complement.
TTGGACCGGCTGCAACGATTTTTACCATCGTTGCCTTTTTAATACAGACGGCAGGTATCCTTCTTCGCTGGCAGGAGTCCTATGCGCTAGGATATGATCACGCACCACTAACAAACATGTATGAATCCGTGGTCTTTTTTGCCTGGACCATCATTGGTCTCTATCTGGTTATTGAATGGAAGTTTAAAACCAGAGTCATAGGGGCCTTTGCTGTACCTTTTGCCTTTTTAGCCATGGCCTATGGTTCTTTTTCAACAGGTATCAACAAAGAAATAAGCCCTCTTATTCCAGCTCTCCAGTCAAACTGGCTCATTGCCCATGTTGTTACATGTTTTATCGGTTATGCTGCATTTGCTGTGGCTGCCGGACTTGGCGTCATGTATCTCATCAAAAACCTGAGTGAATCCCGACTGACCACTAACGATGAGACCATGATCGGATCACTTCCTCCCTTAAAAGTAATCGATGATATCACTCACAAAACCATGGTATTCGGTTTCCTCTGGTTATCCGTTGGAATTATCACAGGTGCTATCTGGGCGAATTCTGCATGGGGTACATATTGGAGTTGGGATCCTAAAGAAACATGGTCACTTATCACTTGGTTTGTTTATGCGATAACTCTTCATGCCAGATACACAAGAGGATGGGGTGGTACACGTATCGCCTGGCTTGCGATTTTTGGCTTTGCCTCCGTTATTTTCACCTATTACGGTGTTAACTTCCTTCTGTCAGGTCTTCATAGTTATGGCTCTAATTAAATGCCATTTCTTGACAAGATTTGCCAAAAAAGGTATAGCCTATCTCAAGTGAATAATCATTCAGTTTAATGCTGAAGATATTTTATTATAACAGGAGGGAGTAAGATGAAAAAAGTTACACTGATTGCCGCAGCCACAGCCATGATTTTCGGACTTTGTCTCACAGGAATGAGTTTTGCGGAAGCTGATAAAGGAGCTGCCGATATAGTTCTTGAATCAACAATCGACAAAGCAAAGAAAGCAAAACCAGCCATTTTTCCTCACGGTAAACATCAGGAAATCTTGACCTGCGGTGATTGCCATCACAGCAAAGATGCTGACGGAAAAAAAGTTGACTATGTAGATGGTCAGAAAATTGAAACATGTGAGTCCTGCCATAACAAAGCAGCTGGTATGCCTGAAAAACTTACCACTTTTAAAGAGGCTGCACATGCAAACTGCAAAGCTTGTCATAAAGCAAAAGATAAAGCTCTTGCTAAATGTTCAGTTTGCCATCCTAAGAAAAAGAAATAAATTCTAAGGATCGACTTTTGCTATACAGCAAAAGACAGAACCAAAAAAAAGCCCCTCTCTACTTTTGTAGAGAGGGGCTTTTTTTATTCCTGATTATATTACAAAAATATTAACTTG
>DAOVZA010000148.1 GCA_030635405.1 Desulfocapsa sp. | reverse complement strand
TGTCGCAAATCCTCATCTTCTTACCCCGGTAACACACTCAGTTCTTGCAGCAATTGCCTTTGTTAAGATCGGTTTTGGTCTTTGGCTGCTTGGTAAAAGCTTGATAGGAGAGGGTTCAATTCTAATCAGAATCCTGTATTTTCTGGGCGGACTTGGCTCAATTTTTCTGTTTGGTGTTTGATAATAACCAGAATACTACATCACACTTTTAGTGTGATTTGTGTTTCATATGAAATACAAATTGACATTATCGAAACTTCGTTGAATAATGGGATTTAATCATAAGCAGGCCAACCCTAACCCTACAGGTCTAGCCCTATGGATATCCTATCCCCCCGGCAAAACAAGATTCTTGCCCTTGCTGGTAAGAACGGCAGAGTTGATGTAGAAGATTTATCTGCCACCTTCAATGTTTCTTCCCAAACCATCCGAAAAGATCTTAACCTTCTCTGTGAAAGACAGCTCCTGCAAAGAGTTCATGGAGGTGCCATTGTTGGTTCTGGTATTGAAAACGTAAGCTATGAAGCAAGGCGTCTGCTTGCGCCTGCTGCCAAGAAAGCAATTGGTAGGTATGGTGCTGAGTTGATCCCAGACAACAGTTCACTGCTTATCAATATTGGCACAACCACCGAACAGGTTGCTCATGCCCTTAAGGATCATCGAGGCCTGTTGGTGATTTCTAATAATGTCAATGCCGTTGATATTATGAAGGATTTCATGGGTGTTGAACTGATAATTGCCGGTGGTCAGGTGCGCCGTTCAGATGGCGGAATCGTAGGTGGTGCTGCGGTTGATTTTATTAATCAGTTCAAAGTTGACTATGCCGTTATCGGTGTTTCTGCCATTGATGAAGACGGCTCTTTGCTTGATTATGATTTTAGAGAAGTTCGTGTTGCCAAGGCCATTATCAATAATGCTAGACATGTGATTCTGGTGGCAGATATGATGAAATTTGAACGCAATGCACCGGTTCGCATTGGTCATATTTCAGGGATTGACACTATGGTGATTGATGCTGATCCGCCACAGAAGTTTAAGGAGATTTGCCAGGAGCATGGTGTTCGTATCGTGATAGCTGGCAACTAATATGTTTTGATGAGGAGAAAAATCAGCAAGAATATTTGATTTCGCTTGAACGAGTGTTTGTTTTCGGTTACACATAAATACAATGGCATGTGAAGGTCTGTAGGTGGTAATGTGAAACAATCTCATGAAGGCTCTGGCTTTCAGGAAGGGAACAGTCATGAATTCCTCTGTTTTTGATCTGGCCATAATTGGTGGTGGTATTAACGGTTGCGGTATTGCTCGTGATGCTGCGGGTCGTGGCTTGTCAGTGTTTCTGTGTGAACAAAATGATCTTGCCAGTGGCACTTCATCTGCAAGTACCAAGCTGATTCATGGCGGTCTGCGCTATCTTGAATATTATGAATTCCGCCTGGTCAGGGAAGCTCTTCGTGAAAGAGAAGTGCTTCTTAACGCTGCCCCTCATATTATCTGGCCTCTTCGCTTTATACTCCCCCATCATAAAGGTTTACGTCCTGCCTGGTTAATCCGTCTTGGATTGTTTCTATATGATCACATCGGTGGCAGAAAACTACTACCGGGTACAAGCAGTGTTAATCTTGAAACTGATGAAGCAGGGACACCACTTAAGGGCGATTTTAAGAAAGGTTTCGAATACTCTGATTGCTGGGTTATGGATAGTCGGTTGGTTGTGCTTAATGCTCAAGATGCTGCTGAAAAGGGCGCTGAAATACGAGTGAGAACCGAGCTTATCTCAGCCAAAAGAGATAAGGGCATCTGGATCTTGAAATTGCTGGATAAAAACAGCGGCACCAAGAGCACTATACAGGCCAAGGTGCTCGTCAATGCAAGCGGACCTTGGCTTGACACACTTCTTCCGCATATTACACATACAGAAACAGCGCAGCATATTCGCATGGTGAAGGGGAGCCATGTAATAGTTGAGAAGCTTTTTGATCATAAGCGTGCCTATATCTTCCAAAATGGTGATGGCCGCATCATCTTTGCAATTCCATTCCAGAATGATTTTACCCTTATCGGGACAACCGATGTTGATTTTCATGGTAACCCTGATGAGGTGGAAATCGATTCTGAAGAAATTGACTATCTCTGCAATGCGGCCAATGAATATTTTACCACCCAGATTAGTCCTGAAGATGTGGTTTATAGCTATTCCGGAATCAGACCTCTTTTTGATGATGGAAAAAGTGATGCTAAGGCTGCAACCCGGGATTACGTGCTCACACTTGATACTGGGGATAAAGAGGCGCCATTGCTTTCTATTTATGGCGGTAAAATAACCACGTACAGAAAACTCGCAGAATCTGTCTTGAAGAAGCTCAATGCTTTTCTGCCAGAGATGCAGGGGCCATGGACAGAAACAGCGAATCTTCCTGGCGGGGGTTTTTCACCTGTCTATTTTAAGGAAGAAATTCAAAAATTAAGGATATCCTGTCCGTTTATCCTGGAAAAACATGCAATCCGACTTATCAGAACCTATGGGACGTGTGCTCATGAGATGAGTAATGGAATTCAGACAGCAGAACAGTTTGGAACCCATTTCGGTCAACAGTTATACGGGTTTGAAGTGGATTATCTTCTTGATAAAGAATGGGCACAAACAGCGGAAGATGTACTTTGGAGACGCACTAAAATAGGTCTCTTTTTGAACTCTGATGAAGTTGTCAGTCTGGAAGAATATATACGTCAGAAATTATCGCAACAGAACGATTCATCTCCACTAAAGGCTGAGGAAGAGTAGATGCAGCTTGAGTTACGCAATGTATCAACAAAGGTCGGCGAGGAGTTTCATATAACCGACGTATCACTTGCCTTTGAAGCAGGGACTCTGAATATTCTTTTGGGCGCAACGCTATCTGGCAAAACATCTCTTATGCGTTTAATGGCGGGATTGGATCAGCCGACATCCGGAAAAATATATGTCAGAGGCGATGATGTCACCGGCGTTGCGGTGCAAAAACGAAATGTGGCTATGGTTTACCAGCAATTTATTAATTATCCAAATTTGACGGTTTATGAGAATATCGCTTCTCCTCTTCGTATCGCTAAGGTTTCAAAAGATGTCATTGCTGAAAAAGTTGCTAAAGTTTCAAATCTGCTCAAACTTGATAATCTTCTGCAACGCAAACCTCAGGAACTCTCAGGTGGCCAGCAACAACGTACTGCACTGGCAAGAGCGCTTATAAAAGGTGCCGAACTGGTACTTCTTGATGAGCCGCTTGCTAATCTCGATTACAAATTAAGAGAAGAATTACGAGAAGAACTTCCCCGTATATTTGCAGAAACCGGGGCAGTTTTTGTTTATGCGACAACAGAACCTTCGGAGGCGCTGCTTTTGGGCGGTAATACCGTTTCACTGCATGAGGGAAGGGTTACTCAGTTTGGTCCAACCATTGATGTTTTCAGTAGACCGTCAAATCTTATCACTGCTCGCACTCTCTCTGATCCACCGTTGAATACTCTTCCTGTTACTAAGCTCAACAACAGGATGCTCTATAAGAGTCATGTTGAAATCCCTCTTCTTGGAAGGCTCCCTGATCTGCCTGACGATGACTATACCATCGCTTTTAGGCCGCATCATCTCTGTCTGAGAAGGAAGTCTGATTCTGCGATAAGTGTTAAGGCGAAAGTGGTGGTTGCGGAAATCACTGGTTCTGAATCTTTTATTCATATTGATGTTGCCGGAATGCGGTGGGTTGTGCTTGCCAGAGGCATCCATGATCTTGATATTAATGAAACCATTGAGGTGTTTCTTGATCCTTCGAAATTCTATGTTTTTGACAGAAATGAGCAGTTGGTTGTCACACCGGAAACAATAGCGGATGTTTAGCAGGAGTTAATTCATGGCCAATATTACTTTAAAAGATATCGCTCATTCATATACAGGAGAGTCGGATAACCCTGATGATTTTGCATTGAAGAAGCTAAATCTTACCTGGCGTGATGGTGGAGCGTATGCTCTGCTTGGTCCTTCCGGTTGTGGAAAGACTACTTTGCTTAACATCATCTCAGGGCTTCTTCATCCAACAAGAGGTGAGGTTCTTTTTGATGATACGGACATTACAAATCAGCCAACAGAAGAACGCAATATTGCCCAGATTTTCCAGTTTCCTGTTGTTTACGATACCATGACAGTTTTTCAAAATCTGGCTTTTCCGCTGAAAAACAGAGGCAGGAGCAGAAAGGAAATTGAACCAAGAGTCATTGAACTTGCTGGAATTCTCGGTCTTGAAAAAGATCTCTATACTAAGGCGCAGCACCTAACCGCAGATTCTAAACAAAAGATTTCGCTTGGCCGTGGTCTTATTCGTAAAAGTGTGAATGCAATCCTTTTTGATGAGCCCTTGACTGTTATAGATCCGCAGCTCAAATGGGAGTTGCGCTCTCAGTTGAAGTTCCTTCACAAAAAATTTGGCTTTACCATGATCTATGTTACACACGATCAGACGGAAGCCCTCACCTTTGCAGATGAAGTTATCGTCATGTATGAGGGTGAAATTGTACAGGTGGGTACTCCTGAAGCGCTTTTTGAAAAGCCGGAACATACTTTTGTCGGTTATTTCATCGGTTCTCCCGGGATGAATGTTTGCCCCTGTGAGTTACAAAAAGACAGGCTTTTTGTTGAAGGTCATGAGCTTATTCTTAACAGCACTTACGGAGATGTTGAATCAGCTGCCAAAATTGAGGTTGGTATACGGCCCGAGCACTTGAGTCTGGCTCCTTCTGACACAAAAGGCTTACCGGTTAAAATCATCAGGATAGACGATATCGGTCGTCATAAAATTGTCCGTGTTGTTTTAAAGGAAAAAGAGTTCAACGTTGTTGTTCCTGAGCTTTTCGATATGACAGGGGATACTTGTTCACTCATCTTCGATATCGATCACACCAATATTTATGTTAATGACCATCTCATTTCAGGAGAACGAAAGTGATAGCAAAACAAGTGAACCAAAAAGCATGGTTTATGGTGTTGCCGGTCTTTCTTGTGGTGGCTTTCAGTGCCATTATTCCTCTGCTGACCGTGGTCAATTATTCGGTGCAGGATACTTTTGGCAATAATCAGTTTTTCTGGGTTGGAATGGATTGGTTTAGAGATCTTATTCATTCGGAGCGTTTTCATGATGCCTTTCTTAGACAGATAAGCTTTTCCGCAATTATTCTCGCTATTGAAATTCCCCTAGGTATCGTGATTGCTCTGGCCATGCCCAAAAAAGGCTGGGGAGTTCCGGTCTGTCTTATCTCCATGGCTTTGCCACTGCTTATTCCATGGAATGTGGTTGGTACGATCTGGCAGATATTTGGCCGTGTGGACATTGGTCTGCTTGGTCACACTCTTGCCGCAATGGGAGTGGATTATAACTATACTCAAGATCCCGTTGCCGCTTGGATTACAATTATCGTTATGGATGTCTGGCATTGGACCAGTCTTGTTGTTCTGCTCTGTTACGCCGGACTCTGCTCGATCCCTGATGCCTATTATCAGGCTGCGAAAATTGATGGTGCTTCACGCATTGCTGTTTTTAGATATATTCAGCTGCCAAAAATGCAGCGAGTGTTACTGATAGCTGTTCTTCTGCGTTTTATGGATAGTTTTATGATCTATACGGAGCCATTTGTTATCACCGGTGGCGGCCCCGGAAATTCCACCACCTTCATGTCCATTGACCTTGTGAAAATGGCAATCGGCCAGTTTGATCTTGGCCCGGCTGCGGCAATGTCACTCATCTATTTTCTCGTGATACTTCTTCTTTCCTGGGTCTTCTTCACAGTGATGAGCAATATCGGTGAAGAAAGCTCGAATGGAGGTCCCTGATATGCGCTGGAAATGGATGATACCAACGGTTTATATCTTCTTTTTACTTCTTCCTATCTACTGGCTGTTGAATATGAGCCTGAAAACAAATTCGGAGATACTCTCTGTTTTCAGTCTCTGGCCACAGAATCTTACCTTTGATAATTATCGAGTTATTTTCACAGATCCATCCTGGTACTCAGGCTACATTAACTCGATGATTTATGTGTCGATGAATGTTGTTATTTCGGTGAGCTGCGCCTTACCTGCCGCCTATGCTTTTTCTCGCTATAGCTTCGTTGGTGATAAACATCTGTT
>DAOVZA010000143.1 GCA_030635405.1 Desulfocapsa sp. | reverse complement strand
AGAGGGCACTGCCCCATTGGCCGGCACCTGTTTCTGTGGCCAGACGTTTGACACCTTCTTTAGAATTATAATACGCCTGTGGAACTACAGAGTTTGGCTTATGTGATCCAACCGGAGAAACACCTTCATTTTTGAAGTAAATTTTTGATTTTGTTCCCAGTGCTTGTTCAAGAGCTCTGGCACGAACCATTGGAGAGGGACGCCAGATTTTCAGAACGTCGAGTACTTCTTCAGGGATATCAATCATTCGTTCCTGTGACATCTCCTGTTCAAGGAGTGCCATTGGGAAGATTGCGCCAAGTTTTTCAGGTCCCATGGGCTCTTTTGTCTCAGGGTCAAGAGGGGGAAGCAGACCATTTGGAATATCCGGCCCAACATTGTACCATTGGGTGGGCATCTCATCATCACGAAGAACGATTTTCTTAGTTGTCATAGAATCTCTCCTTGTTAGAACTGTATGATATTTATAATTTATACACAAATCCCAGAATCAAATGAATACACATCTGTACCACTAGAAGTTGCTTGAAGCAACAGGATTCACTGATACTCCCACAGCGAGGTATAAGGTCTAAATTTCCTTCCAACCTGTTTTTATAACTACTGAAGCAAGCAAGTCCTCCTGATCTCTTTGAAGGATAGTTGCAATGGCATCAAGTGGTTTAACACCGGCTTGACTTGCTCTGCTGATGAGTTCAAGTGATAATATATTGTCTTCTATGATATCAAAAGCAACCATCAGAGGTCTGAAATCTATTTCCTTGACCTTTCCCTTGCGGACTTTTTTCAACGTAAAACTCTCACTGTTAAGGAATTGTTCTATCAATTCCTTATCGTGTTCATTCAGGGCAGGGTACAGGGTTATCCGATAGGAGCTTAATAATTCCTGGGGAACCTTTCCGTTACTCAGTGTTATATCTTGAACTTCAAGCCCTGGAGGCATCTGTTTATTTAATCTCTGTTTTGCTTCATTGAGATCATCAAGCGGGGCAGGAAGATCCATAACAAAGTATTCAGCAAGACTTTGTGTGCCAACAGGCATTGCCGGTCCAAAGGAAACCTTGGGTGAAGGATTAAAGCCTTTTGAAAAGTTTGTAGTAATTTCTGCACGACGCAGAATACGAAAAACAATTTGAAGAATTTCAAGATGGCCGAGATAACAGATATCTCCCAAACGAGAGTAGTGGACAGTATATTGAAAGTGTTTATCTTCAACCTGCAGCGGCTTGCTGTTAGTTTTTACCACTGGAGTCGATTCTTTTTCAGTGCTTTCTTCTTTTTTCTCCTGTTTTCTATCGATAACAATGGGTTTAATTGTTTTAAAATCACACAAACCGCATTTCTGACAGGCGTGATATCGACAATCAGGAGTGTAGGCCTCAGCATGTGCTTTTATTAATTCGTCTTTGAGAAAGCTTTCATCCACACCACTACTGAGATGCTGCCAGGGGAGAACTTCTTCAAGATCTCTTTCGCGTAGGAAGTCATTGAAAACCAGCGAACATTCTTCGGCTGCTTCCTGCCATCTTGCAAGATTGAAATAATCGGACCAGCTGTCAAGTCGAGCTCCTTTTGCCCAAACTGTTTCAAGAAGTTTTGCAAGACGTCTGTCGCCTCTTGAAAATACCCCTTCAAGCAAACTCTGTTCAGGATCATGCCATTTTAAATTAATTCCCTTTCTGGGAAGTGTTTTCTTAAGAAGTGTAATCTTGTCCCTGCTTTCTTCCATGGATATTTGAGCATTCCATTGAAACGGGGTATGAGGTTTAGGCACAAATGTCCCGACACTCACATTGATCTGCTGGCGGCCTCTTCCCCCGGCCTGGTTTCCAACGGATTTGGTCTTTTTGGCGAGATCTGCAATGGCTTCAATATCCTCAATTGTCTCAGTTGGCAGACCGATCATAAAGTAAAGTTTCATTACTTTCCAGCCAAGTCCAAAGGCATCTTTACTGGTGGTGAGCAGGTCATCCTCGCTGATGCCTTTATTGATAACACGGCGTAAGCGTTCACTGCCAGCTTCTGGGGCAAGAGTAAAACCTGTTTTTCTTACCCGTTTGATTTGATCCATAAGATCCTGGGTAAGAGTACCAACTCGCATGGATGGCATGGAGACAGAGATGGCTTTGTCTGCAAAACGATCCATCAGTTGAGGAAGTGCTGTGCCTAGGCAGGAATAGTCACCAGTTGAAAGTGAAAGAAGAGCAAGTTCATTAAAACCAGAGTTCTCAATTCCCTGGTTGGCTAGATCAAAAATTTGTTCAGGAGTTCGTTCTCGAACAGGTCGATAAATCATTCCTGCCTGACAAAAACGACATCCTCGTGTACAGCCTCTTGCCACTTCGACCCCTAATCTATCATGGACAATTTTGGAATTGGGTACCAGTGGATGAAGAAGATGGTCAAGTTTGGAAAGATCACTGAGAATTCTGCGTGTAACATGAGGATGATCGGTATTGAGACTTTTTATTTCAGCAATACTTCCATCAGCATTATAAACGGGTTCAAAATGTGATGGAATGTAAACACCTGGGATCGCCGCAAGCTTGTTAAGGATTTCAGCTCGTGGGAGTTTCTCTTTTCTGCTGATGCGAACACATTCTGCAATTTCAAGGATGGCTTCTTCGCCATCACCTAGCAGAATAGCATCAAAAAAGTCTGCAACGGGCTCCGGATTGAGACTGCAGGAACCGCCACCAAGTACAATGGGCATTTCCTCTTCGCGATCAATTGAGCGGAAAGGGATTCCCCCAAGATCAAGTACAGTCAGGATGTTTGTATAGCAAAGTTCATAGGGCAGGGTGATGCCAATGAGGTCAAAGTCCAGTAGGGGACGATTGTTCTCAAGGGAGCAAAGAGGAAGGTCGCGCGAGCGAAGTAACTCCTCCATATCCTTGGCAGGACAGTAGCAGCGTTCAGCAAGTACCTTGTTTTGACTGTTTAAAATGTGGTAAAGTATTTGTAAACCTTGGTGAGACATGCCAATTTCGTAAAGATCCGGGAAAATCAGCGCACAGTGCAGTGTTGTTTGATCCCACTCTTTTACGATTGAGTTGTATTCGTGGCCAAGGTAACGTCCTGGTTTGTTAACGAAAGGAAGGGTCTCTCTCTGTTCAAAAATTTGTTTCATAGGGGTGTGTGTTCGGTTATGTTTTTTGAATCGTAACATTAAACATGCTGTAGAGTCGCGAAAATGCGGCCTGCAGAATGTTTTCTATGCTAGTCATTTACTGAAAAAAAGTTGACTTTACAAGAGCGGATAAGGTATGCAGGGATGTATTCGATAAGTTCCTTGAAAAATAGAAGGTTAGGTGGGTATTTTATGAACAGTCGCAGGATCGTTTCTTTTTTGGTTGCCGTAGTGTTTTTGTTATCTTTTACCGGGATGCTTCAGGCAGGAGATAGAGCCATCGAAAAAATTGCATTTAAGAAGGTTGATGCTCAAAATGAATCCGTCAGCTTTTATCTCAATGGGCCATGGATACCGAAGGTGTTTGTTCTAAAAGGCGAAAATCCTCGTGTTGTCTTTGACTTTATGGAGACGGGTCTTGCTGACTCTGTTCCGGCTTCCCTTAAAACTAAAGGGAACATGATTAATAAAATACGAATGGGTCGTTATAGTAATAAAACCCGTGTGGTTTTAGATCTTAATGCTGGCAATGAGTCTAACTTTGATCAAAACTATGATGAGACCAGTAATGTTTTCACTATTAGTATTTTTTCCACTGATTTTCCTGCAAAACAAAAAGTTGAAGTTTCCAATGAGGCTGAAACTGTTGTTGAGACAGTTGCGGCAGTGAGTACAGTTGATAAAAGTGAATCGAAGTCGGAAGAAGTTGTAATAAAACCTGAAACCAAGATACCTGTTGAAAGTGTTCCTGCTGTGACTGAGGCAGCAGTCGTAACTAAAAAGGCTCCTGTGGCAGATCCACTGATCCTTGAAGTGTCATTTGAAGATACTTCTGATAAGGGTGAGATGGTTCTCTTTAAACTGAATGGCTTTTATCCTCCGACTGTAAAAGGAGAGGAAGAAGGGACGCCATTTGTAATCTGTGATTTCGCAGGTACACGGATAGCTGAAGAAGTGGTTGCAGAACAGATTGTAAAGGGAAAGTATATTGAAAAGATATCGGTTCAAAAGCTTGATGATTTAGATGTTGTTCGGGTTAGAATTGAGTTGATCCCTCACAATAACTACGATTTACAGCAGGTTTTTTTCAAAGAGGATAATCTTTTTGTTATTATTGTTAATTCCTATGATGCGTTGAATAAACAAAAAAAATAGGTCTGGAAGTATCTTTTTATGGTTGTAGCTGCCTGAAATATCCTTTTGGCACTGGCAGAGAAAAGTTACTGCTATCCCATTGGGTGTCTGTTCTGATATCACGAAGTTCTATCTTGATTTCTGTTCCCCAGGGAAGTTCGCTGATGTGAGTCACTTTATTTTTGGGATGACAACCGTCACTCTCTATTCCCTGATCCTCATAGGAAATTTCTGCAATTGTATTTCCATTTTCATCAAGAAACAAATATCCCAGCAGTATTTTTTGACTTAAGTCGATATTAACCCACTGTTCATAGGCCGTGAGACTCTTTTGTGTTTGAGGCAGTAAAACCCATATGCTTTGGTTTGTTGTGTCTCTACTGATCTTCTTAAAATCTTTTGTGTGTACAGGTAAGTGACCAGTTAGAATAGCAAACCAGTCAACTTGAGTAAGAGCAAGAGGGATTCCTTTTCGAATGACTAGATTTCGTATATTTCCCCTTGTATGCTGTCGACTGCTAGTGTCAAGAATCTGAAATGTTTTGCCGTCACTTGCAAAGGCGTATACAATCATACCGAGCGGATTACTGACAATAAATTTTGTTTTAGATGGGGATTGTAGTTGTAGGTATCCAGTAATCGCAGATTCCGCCACAGGAGTTTTCCAGAAAATCAATGCATCAGCATCAAGGCTTTGTTGACAGGATATGTTTTTTCCCTGCATGGCAGTGATGGCTTGAATAATCTCTATGCTTTCATCCTCAAGCAGGGGGGATGACCATCTTTTTCCTGCACATCCCGCGAACAGTAATAACAGAATGCAAAGAGATAGGAGAGAAGAAATTCTTACATTCATATTGCTATTTGCAGTCCTCAATTTTTTTGAGGAGACGTTTCCTGTCTGTTATTTTTAAAAAGAGTGAGACTGCTTTTTCATAAGCTTCTACTGCCTCTTCGTTCTGCCCCTGCTTGAGATAAATATCTCCAAGGTGCTCAAACATGTTGGGGTCCTTTGGCTCAAGTTCCAGTGCTTTTAGTATCTCTTCTAGTGCCAAATCAAGTTTTCCCATGCGGTAATATATCCAGCCAAGACTGTCTAAGATATATCCATTACCAGGCTTTAGGAGTATGGCTTTTTGAACGTAGAGTAAGGCTTTGTCTAAATGAACATTATTCTCCGCCCAGGTATAACCGAGATAGTTCAGAGCTTCTGCATGGTCTGGGTTGAGCAGTAAAACTTTTTCCATAAAAGAAATTGCTTTTTCCCGGGCGTTGTCCTCTTCAAGCAAGAGTCCATATTCAAAGTGAATTTGATCGTTTTCAGGAAATTTAAGAAGGGCGATGTCTAATAGCTCATACCCTTTTTGCATCTCTTTCTGCTCAATATAAAGTGATGCCAGAAGAGAATAAACAGCAGGAGTTACACGCTCATCATCTTGAATGGTTTTCTTGAGCAGGTTGATGGCATGGGAGTATTGGCGCTGCTCCATAAGAATTCTTACCCGCAGATAAACGGAGTCTTCAAATTGAGAAGCTTCGTTTTCAATTGTGCCAAGAAGTTGTAAGGCTTGATCTGATTTGTTTTGTTGATAGAGGATAATGGCCAACATATAAGTGGCTTCGGGAACATCTTCTTCAAGAGTCATGGGGGTGAGTATAGCAACGGCCTTATCTAGCTTTCCTAAACGAAAGTAAAGCCGGGCTGTTATCATATCAAATTGTGCAGGGTCATCGGCATCGTTTCGTAGGTCCTGCAGTATTTGTAGTGCCTCCTTATCCTTTTTTTGAAGAAGAAGTGTTTGAACAAGGCCAAGTCCTGCACGGGCTTCTTTTAGATCTTTTATAAGTATTGAGTGATACTGTTTTTCTGCTTTTTTATACTGTTTTTGTCTCTGATAGAACTCTGCAAATTCAAGAGTCTGTTCAGTGGATTTACTTATTTTAATGGATTTTTT
>DAOVZA010000239.1 GCA_030635405.1 Desulfocapsa sp. | reverse complement strand
GTTTCACCATCTTTGATATTTCACCAACAGGATCAGGTAATGCAGCAACTTCAGCAAGCCCTTTTCTCATTGACTCAATAACAGCATCCGTCAGTGCCAGACGATCAAGCATGGCTGTGGACAGCCCCTTCTCTTTTCCGGCAGCAAGATCCTTTTCATTTTCTTTTTGTATAAAATCACGCTGTTTATCAATGGCATCTGCCATGTGGAGCAAAACATTATTCTTGGATTCGGTGGAAAGAGTCACAAGTGTTCGGGCAGCTTTCCTGGCTTTTTGGGCCATATTAGAAATTTCATTTTCAAGGCTGGTCATGAGTTTTCCTTAATATGTTAAATTAGCACAAGATTATCGCGATGAATGACTTCGTCATAATCCTTTATGCCAAGTATAGATTCTATCTTGTCAGAGTGATGTTGTTTTATCTTTATAACGTCCTCAGAACAATAATTAATAAGTCCTGCTGCAAGTTTGTTACCCTCTTTATCCAGACAGTGAACGGCATCACCAACATCGAATTGACCTTTTACTTCAAGTATGCCACTTGGCAGCAAACTGCACCCACGATCCGCAATCGCTTTACTGGCACCTGAATCTAATATCAGATACCCCTTAGGGTGCAAAACATGCGCTATCCATCGTTTTCTTGGCTTAATTTTGTCCTGAGCAGGAAGAAAAAATGTACCAATCATTTCTCCACTAAAGAGTTGCTGCAATATCGTTTCTTCACGACCAGGTCCAATAAAAGATGATCCGCCACCAGCTGAAACCATCTTGGCTGCGCGAATTTTGGACAGCATCCCACCAGTTCCAAGTTTACTTGTAAGATTTCCAGCCATGGCCTCTATCTGTTTGGTTACAGCAGAAACAGTATATACAGGTTCTGCATCAGGATTAGTTTGAGGATTTCCTGTATACAAGCCTACAACGTCTGTTAGACAGATAAACATATCTGCCTCTATGAGATTAGCAATTAAGGCTGCAAGAGTGTCATTATCGCCAAAACGAAGTTCATCAACTGCAACGGTATCATTCTCATTGAGGATTGGAATGGTGTTAAAACGAAAAAGAGCAAGAATAGTGCTTCTGACACGAAGATATCGTTTTCTGTCTGCAAGATCTGAATGGGTAAGAAGTACTTGAGCTACAGTTTGATTATGCCCATCAAATGCTGTCACATAGGATTGCATAAGTTCAGGTTGACCAATGGCAGCCAAGGCCTGTTTCTCATCAAGAGCAATTTCTGATTCATCGGGCAGGGTAATTTTACGTTTTCCAGCAGCAACTGCACCTGAACTAACAAGAATAACTTCTCGTCCGCTCTTTTTAAGAAATGTCAATTCACGAGCAATATTACCGATAACATTCTCATCAATACCATGGTCATTGGTAAGGACAGCAGACCCAACTTTAACAACAATGCGTTTTGCCTTATCAAAATAGCTTTGACGGAGATACAATCCCTCCTCAAGGCTTATTTCTGTAGTGTGTGCACTCATAATGTAACAATTTGTTCTTTGCTCTAATTTGAGTTTGGATCTTCGCTAGATTCCTTTTTAATAGGATTGTTCAGTTCATCTAGAATATCTGCTATAATTTCTTTCAATTCTTCAATGCCCTGCCCGGTGAGGCCAGATATTGTAGCAATCTGGAATCCCTCATTTTCTAAAGACACTTTAATTTTCTCAAGTTCTTCAGGATCTGCAATATCAGCTTTATTTAAAATAACCAGTGTGGTTCTGTTTATTAAATCTTCTTTATAGGCCTTTAATTCGTTCTCAACCACTTTGAAATCTTCAAGAGCACTCTCACTTGACCCATCAAGGATATGCATAAGAATACGAGTTCTTTCTATATGGCGAAGAAAGGTGAACCCCAGGCCGACACCTTCATGTGCACCTTCAATTAACCCTGGTATATCAGCGATTATGCAGGATTCCATGTGCTTCAAATGAAGAACACCAAGTTGTGGTTCAAGGGTAGTAAATGGATAACTTGCTACTTTTGGATTTGCAGCTGAGAGCTGTGACAGTAATGTGGATTTCCCTGCATTTGGTAGCCCAACCAGTCCAATATCAGCTATCAGCTTCAGTTCTATTTTGAGCCATTGCTCCTCACCTTCAATACCTTTGGTGGCGATTCGGGGAGTTCTGTTAGTACCAGATGCAAAATGAGGATTGCCAGCACCGCCCTTTCCTCCCTGGGCAGCAATAAACACATCACCTTCCTCTCTGAGGTCAGCTAAAACTTCACCAGTTTCATCATTTTTAATAATGGAACCAACCGGTACAGACAGATAACAGTTTTTGCCCTTACGGCCATGCATGTCTTTACCCTTACCATGAACACCACGATCTGCTTTAAAATGTGAACGATAGCGGAAATCTATCAGAGACTGTAATCGAGTGGAACATTCAATAATAACATTGCCGCCACGACCACCATCACCCCCATCCGGACCACCTCTGGGAACAAACTTCTCCCGACGAAAACTTACACAACCATTTCCACCATCGCCTGCTTTCACGTGAAACTTTGCCTGATCTACAAAGGCCATAATATTCTATATATAGTGTTAATTTTTAAACAAAAAAAAAGCTCGACCTTCAAAAAACGCTTGAGGTCGAGCTAAAATTCATCATATCCAGAACCGACTGAACGGTATGGATAGAAAAATATGAAAATTTAGGTAGCCCGTATCAGGCAGCCGGATATACACTTACTCTTTTTTTCTTCTGACCAAAGTCTTCAAAAGTAACGATACCGTCAATTTTAGCAAAAAGAGTATAATCTCTTCCACAACCAACATTTGTACCTGGGTGAATTACTGTTCCGAGCTGTCTGACAATAATGGTACCAGCTGAGATGTTTTCGCCACCATAACGCTTAACACCACGTCTTTGCCCTTTACTATCACGACCGTTCCTGGAACTACCACCAGCTTTTTTATGTGCCATTTCTTAACCCCTTATACACCTGCTGCCTAAACAAGACATTAGTTGTAAATAAAAACTTATATATTTATTATCAGACAGATCAGGCGTTTATTTCCTGGATTTTAAGAGCAGTATACATCTGACGATGACCTTTTCTTAATCTGTATCCTTTACGACGTTTTTTCTTGAAAATGATTACTTTCTTGGCTTTGCCCTGCTCAGCAATCTGAGCGACAACCTTAGCATTTTCAACCACCGGGCTGCCCACCTGGACATTTTCACCATCAACAACCATTAATACATCTGTCAGTTCGACGGTATCTCCAACATTTCCATTAAGTTTCTCAACACGAAGCTGATCACCACTGGTAACCTGATACTGTTTTCCACCGGTTCTTACTATTGCATACATTGCTACTACCTCTTAATATGTGCTACATCAATTAGTTTTATAAGTTAAACAAGAGAAACACTAAAATAAACCTTTTCCCAGGGGAAATGTCAACACTTTTCACAGTAAACACAACAAAAAAAGGCAATGTGGGTTATTAGGAATCCACATCACCTTTTGTCCTAACTTTTTTATTTTAAAATTTCTACAAACCCAGCCGTGCCTTCTCTTTTTCCTGACGAATCGAACAAGCCTTAATAAAAGCGCCTTCTCGTCCATGTTTTCTGATTGATACAGATGTTTTACCATGCTTCCCTTCCATGGTAACCCAACTTACCTCATAGCGATTGAAGCGATCATTTAAGCGAACCC
This sequence comes from Desulfocapsa sp., assembly GCA_030635405.1. The sequence continues at coordinate 705 of DAOVZA010000239.1, read as the reverse complement.
CAACAACACCGGTACCAGAATTGCTGACTGTAACAAGATGTTTATTGGTCCTAATTTTCCCCAGACTTTTTTCAGTAGAATCACGCCAGGCGATAGCCGACAGTAAACTCGAATAACGGCCACCACATTTTTTATCTGAAAAAAACTTAGAATGGGTTTCACCTTGAAACCTGACACGCACGTACCAACCATGAGTTCGTTTTGATTCCTGATCAATCCTGGCAATATCTTTCTGTCGTTTCAGCATAAATTTCTGCTGTTTTTTCTGATCCACAACAAATCTCCTCTTTTTAATCCTATTTTTTTATTAATTTATTTTTTTATTAAAGAATGAATAAAGTATCATCCATAAAATATAAGAGCAACATAATGAGAATGGTTGTTTGTGCTAATTGATAAAACCTACCTTCTTTGTCAGGTGCTGTCAATCAGTTTCGTAATTACAACAACCACCCCGGTTACGCATTGGTAATTGGCATGTTTCTTTAACTCTACCAACAGGAAACAACATGGCTTATGCCACAAATAACTTTTCAGCCTTCCGCGACACAATAAACATACTACGCTCAAAAAAAGGTTGTCCCTGGGATCAAAAGCAGACAAGCCAAAGCTTAAAAAAATACATTAAAGAAGAGTGTAATGAACTTATTGAAGCATTGGACGAAGACGACCCTGAACACCTTTGTGAGGAAATAGGTGATGTTC
>DAOVZA010000052.1 GCA_030635405.1 Desulfocapsa sp. | reverse complement strand
GAGAAACTCAAAACCATACTTCCCGTCTCTACTATTTCTGACAATAGCATGCTCTTTAAATCTAAAATTAAGACCAATGCGCCCCTCCATGAGAAACTGATCACCAACCATTAGTTTAGATGGTGAAACTACAAGGAGCCCACCTGGCGAAATATCCAAAGCAACGGCAGTTGTACGCTTCCCTGTGCTGGTATTGGTACAGTGAACAATAATGTCATCACTTAAGATCTGCTTGTTTATAATTCGGCGATGCTTTCGCCTTTCAGAACTCGTTACATCCTGTACATCTCCACTACCTTCCATACTAAGAGAGGCAAGTAGAGCTTCATCAAAACCAGTTACCTTAGGTGGAGTGGCGGCGGGCTTCTCAACTCTTTTCTTAATGAGACTTTTCTTTTTATTTTCCTCTATAAGTTTCATCATTGCTTCAGTACGGTCCTTCGCCTGAATAAATACACTATCCAGATGGGTCATCTGTAAAAGACTGAGAACCATTTCGTTCACACCGCAAAGTACCAGCTGTCCCTGTCCACCAATCTCTTTGAGACAGCGAACGATAGCCCCAAGACCCGAAGAGTCGACAAACTCAACATTTGACAGATCAAGCACAATATTCATATGCCCTTTCTTTATAAAACCCTGCATAGAAGTAAAAAACGTCTGTGCGAAAGACGCATCAAGCCTCGCACCTTCGCAGGTGACGATAAAAGCATTTTGAACAATTTCTGTATTTATTTTCATACGACAAACCACAAGAAGTTAATGAGTAAAGGTGCCTGAGGGAATGTTACCAGAAAAATTATTGCAATACAAGCGAGATCAGGTTGTTGGCTAATTCCCTCGGCCAAAATATCTAAAACAACTGTAATATGGTGATTTCAGGTCATTTCACAAAACAACTTACCTGTTTTATAAGGACGCCTTCTACGTCCATAATCATTATAATGCCATAACGGAGATTACATATCCGCTCAACTTCCCCACCGACAAGTATTTTTAAAACAAACAAAACATTTTCATTGGTTTTTTCTGATTCCTCACCAACCCGGCACAGGCTATTTAAGCAATAACCATACCACCATAACATCAAACAAGAATTATGTTTAATATCAAAACATTAAACATAATTACAAAATAATAAAAAGTAAAAACTAGTAACAAAATCTAATAAATTAGACACTTTCTATGTTAATTGATTCGGTTTTTCCATTAAAAATTGCGGATCAACGACACAAAAGATATAGCAGTCCGTCACACTCCATGAAAGCTATTAACAACCACTCTACTGGAGAAAAGAATGTTACCTGCAAAAAAAACAATTGGATTATTCACTCTCTGTCTTCTGGGCTTAGGAACCGGAATCAGTAACACAACATCAATTGTGGAGGATGAGGAAAAAGAAAAAATTGATGACTGGGAGTATGCATATGATCTTCCACAAGATTCCAGGATAGGCCAACCAGGGATACTTTCAAAATCAATGGCTTTACCTGCCACGGTTATGAGAACAGAGTCTATGAAAATGAGCGCTGCTCCAAGTCCTATGGCCGACAGTATCGGTTTTTCAGTTGGAGGAGCCAAGGATTCTGACAACTTTTTTCAGAACCTGAAAGAGGGGTACCTACCTCGCTATTCCTCTCTCACCTACGAAGGGCTCTTCTATGACTACACCTTCGATACAGGAAAAACGAAGAGTTGTGAGACTCTCTTCTGCCCGTCCTATGCACGAGGTGTCAGTAAAGATTTGTTTTCTGGTGAGACCAACTACTATCTCTCTATCGGGCTGAATTCTGGGCTTACCGAGGAGAGTTTCCAGAGAAAGAAATTAAACCTGGTTGTTGTACTCGATATTTCAGGGTCCATGTCTGCACCCTTCAACTCCTACTATTATGACAATCCCCAAAACAATAAGGGTAAAGAAAGGCCTAAAAGTAAAATGGAAGTCGCCAACCAGGCAATTGTCAGCATGCTTGATCACCTCAAAGACTCCGATCGTTTTGGTATGGTTCTCTTTGACAACCAGGGATATCTCGCCAAACCTATGCGAGAGGTTGGCTCAACAAACATGGAGGCCATATCCAGACACATTCTTGATCTGAAACCTCGCGGTGGAACCAATATGAGTGCAGGTTTGTATCAGGGCGTTGAACAATTCTCAGCGATCAGTCACGCGTTAAAAGATCCAAGTATCTATGAAAACCGTATTATCTTCCTCACTGATGCCATGCCAAACCGTGGCACACTTAGTAAAGGCGGACTTTTCAATACGGTTCAGGAGGCATCAGAAAAAAACATTTTCACCAGTTTCATTGGAATAGGAGTTGATTTTAATCCTGACCTCATTGAACACATCACCAAAATCAGAGGTGCTAATTATTATGCAGTGCATTCCAGTGAAGATTTCACCAGGCGATTGGATGGAGAATTTGATTTTATGGTAACTCCCCTGGTTTTTAATCTAAAACTGCAACTCTCAAGTGATGATTATACAATTGAAGGAGTTTTTGGATCACCGGAAGCTAATCTTAGCACAGGGCAAATGATGCAGATTAACACTCTTTTTCCAAGTAGCACAGAGGATGAAGAAGTGCGTGGCGGTGTGGTTCTTGTGAAATTAAAAAAGAATGGACATTCAAATAATCCCATCAAACTGACTGTATCCTACGAAGATCGAAGTGGGAATAGTTCAACCAGCAGTGAGAGTATTCAATTTGACCAAGATGCAACATACTGGGACAACAAGGGGATTCAAAAAGCTGCTCTTCTCAGTGAATATGTGTCAGTTCTTAAAAATTGGCTGCTCGACAGCAGAAAAGGATGCAATGACAAAATCACACAACCGGTACCCTGCTTTCCCTATTTCAAAAGAGGATTAGTAAACCCTGATTTTCGACCTGAACGAGCAGAAATACAAACGTGGGAAAGGCGTTCCTGCCCACTTGAAGTATCCGAAGGGTATCAGAAACTATTTAATATCTTCTCAACCCATTTTGCAAACGAAATGGCAATGCTAAATGATCCGACTTTAAAAAAAGAAATGGATATTTTAAATCAACTCAAAGAAAAAAACAAGAAACAGATAGACGATTGGAAGGTTCAATAACAACAAAACATCCTCCCTAACGAGCAGCCAGTAAGTGGCCACAGGTGCCGAATTTCGTCTGTTTTTTCTTCCATCCGCAATAGTTTTTTCTATGCGGATGGAAGAAAATAGACGAAAGGTGGTGCCTGCGACTGCTTACGCTTACACTTAACTGCGAATCATGTCCGCTATCTGAAATGCTACTTCCAGGCTTTGTTCTGCATTTAAACGTGGATCACAGGTTGTAAGGTAGTTATTGGCAAGTTCTTCATCAACGATATTCCTTGCTCCCCCCGTACATTCTGTAACATCATTTCCAGTCATTTCCAGATGAATTCCACCGGGAACAGTTCCCTCTGCCCAGTGGGTTTCAAAAAAGCAGGTTATTTCAGAAAGAATATCATTAAAATTTCTGGTTTTATGACCACTTTTAGCTGTGTATGTATTGGCATGCATCGGGTCACAGTTCCAAACGATATTATAACCTTCACGTTTAGCTTCACGAAGAAGCGGTGGCAGGACTTTTTCAATATTTTTCATACCGAGCCTGGTGATCAGGGTCAAGCGTCCAGCCTCGTTTTCAGGATTCAGGGCATCAATCAGCTGTTTCACATTATCAAGGTCATAATCCGGTCCAATCTTTACACCAATTGGGTTGTTTACTCCTCGTAAAAACTCCACATGAGCACCATCAACCTGCCTTGTTCTCTCACCTATCCAAAGCATATGAGCCGAACAGTCATACCAGCCACCACTGATGGAATCCTCACGGGTAAGGGCCATTTCATAACCAAGAAGCAGTGCCTCATGCGAGGTAAAAAACTGAGCCTGCTGCATTTGAGGACTGTTCGGATCAATACCGATTGTCTCCATAAACTGCAGAGCCTGTTGAATTTGCTTGCCAAGTCTTTCATAACTTCGTCCCATGGGAGATTGCTTTACAAACTCCTGATTCCAGGCTGATACCCGATCAAGAGCGGCAAAACCACCACGGGTAAAAGCACGAAGTAAATTCAGGGTGGAAGCTGCCATATTATAGCCTTCCATCATCCGATTTGGGTCAGGAATACGTGCAGCAACATCAGGTTCTGAACTGTTCACCATATCGCCCCGATAGGACATAAGCTCAACACCATCAACTATTTCAGTATCAGAGGAACGAGGTTTAGCAAACTGACCGGCAATACGACCAAGTTTGATAACAGGTTTACCACCGGCATAGGTTAGGACAACGGCCATCTGCAACAAAACCTTCAGTTTTTCACGAATATTGGGTGCCGTAACCTGAGAAAAATCCTCGGAACAGTCTCCTCCCTGAACAAGAAATGCGTCGCCTGTTACAGCTTTGGCAAGCAGTGCCTTCAGATCTCTTATTTCACCAGCAAAAACCAGAGGCGGCAGAGTGGAAAGTCTTTCAATTACCGCATCGTGAACCGCCATATCGGGCCACTTGGGCTGCTGAAGAGCTGTAAATTTCTGCCAGCTTGCTTTAGTCCATTCGTTCTGTTCTGTTCCCATGATCTTTCTCTCAATTATTATATTAATATTACCGCCACTTAGCGGCAGCAAATCTGTACATCAAAGGCGTTCAAAATTCGCATTTCACCTTCTCGCTTTTTCCCTTCAGCGGGAACTCGAAACTCACAACCAGCCAGCATCTCCAGAGCTCGATCTTTTGTTGGAATAGCATCCATTCCAGTGGCCAGCACTTCACCCGTTGCCGTATCAAGTAACTCAGCATCACGGCCATTTGTCACAACGGCAAAGGGAATCTGATACTCTTTTTCAAGAACTCGTGCCGCTGCAATGGCTGAACGTTCACGACTTACCAGTGAGCCAGCTCCATAACGGATAATAAGGAATTTTTTCCCTGCTTCCTTTAAACTAATAGCAAGTTCGATATTTGAACGTACAAACTGGGTACTGAAAAGCGTTTCAATAAAACACCTCGGTTCCAGGTCTTCCTTTTCATACCCTAGTTTTTCCACCATCATTCTGGCAAGATCCTGACGAGTCCGCTCATCATCAGTATCAGTGAGTTCTTCACCGGTGACAAAATCGTTCAGCGTACCATAAACCAGATGGTGGGTTGGAACTTCATTCACATCCATTCCTCCTAAACACAAATGCCCTTCCTTTAAAAAGGAAGGGCATCGATACAGCTTCTCTTCCTACAAAATCTTACAATTCAAGCCAGGACTCAGAAAATACAGTCTGTCCGGAAAGAGCTTTATAGGTTTTGTAATGCTCAAGGGCTACTCCTGAAATAGCAGAAGTACCTGGATCATCACCGTCCATCATAGCATGAACCATATCCACATGTTCCTGACGCTCACCTTTACAGATAGCCATCAGCTCAGCATCGTAGGAGTTAACAATTGCAGTGGAAATACCATACTTCATAAGCATGATGAGGTAGGTACGATCAAGATATTTACGAAGATTATCAGCAACACCGTTTGAAACATTGGAAAGACCAACCGTGGAACCGGAGCCAGGTGCGATATCCTGAAGCATCATCATGAACTCAAGACCAGCATTGATCTGATCAGCACCAAGGGTGATTGGGGTTCCAATTGGATCAAAGAGGATTTTCTCGTTAGGAACTCCGCCATCATTTAATGCCATCATCAGATCAACAGACATGGCCGCACGCTCAGCAGAGTCACGAGGCATTCCGTCAGCTCCCCAAAGAAGAGCAATAACGTCACATTTCATTTCAGCAGCAACGGGAATCATCTGTTCCATACGCTCGGGCTGTGCGGAAATAGAGTTCATCAAAGCCTGTTCCTTGTTCTTTACAGCTTTAAAACCAGCAGCCATGGCGTCCATGTTCGTGGTATCAAGACAAAGAGGAATATCGCTAACTGCTTCAACAGTCTCAACAACCCATGGAAGAAGTTCAGTACCGTCCTTTCGAGCAGGTCCGATATTCAAATCAAGATAAGATGCTCCCGCATCGGTTTCTTCCTTGGCCATTTCCTGCACAGGGCCCTGAACACGATCCTTCATGGCTCCACCACTACGATTTCCCATGATATTGATACTTTCTGCGATTGCTTTAACAGTTTGACCCATTGTATTCTCCTTAAGTCGCTAGATTATTATTTTTCTCAATTATTATTTATATACACAAAGACGACAATTTAATCGTTTTTCACATTTCTGTCAATTAAGAGCACCACGGGCCCTTCGCACAAGAAGGACCTTTTTTCTATTTTTTTGCCGATGGAAACAGGCTCATATCGGTATGTGGAAGAAAAAGTGCTGCCATATAATGATTCATAAAATCTGGATTCTCAGACAGTTCCATATTGGTCATAAGGGTTCGAACAGCAACCCTGTCACGGAAACGCTTATGGTCTGTAAGACTTATCTGGCATCCCAGCATTGATGCGTTACCGATATAGAAGAACCGATCTCGATCAATGTCCGGCAACAGGCCAATGGTTATGGCACGTTCAAGATCTATATACGATCCAAAGTTACCGGCAAGAATTACCCGGTCAAGATCCGCAAAACTTAGCCCCACTGATTCAAGCAGTGTCTGATAACCAGCATACATCGCTCCTTTTGCCCGAATCAAGTTATCAAGATCGACCTCTGTAATAACAATATCTTCGCCGATCATGGAGTCTTTACTCCAGGCTAGAACGTATTCCCAGCGATTCTCACCTTCACGAATCCTTGGATGGTCCAAGGTCCTTGTAAACTTGCCCTGCGGATCTAAAACTCCTGCATCGAGGAGTTCTGAAACAATGGAAATCAGCCCGGACCCACAAATACCACGAGGTTTTGTCTGACCGATGGTCACGATCATTGGATCATAGGTTTCCGGGTGAATCTGAAAATTCTCAATGGCTCCAGAACTTGCCCGCATTCCAAATTTAATACCACCCCCCTCAAAGGCAGGACCCGCTGAACAGGCTGCGCAAACCATCCAATCTTTGTTTCCAACAACAATTTCACCGTTGGTACCGATGTCGATAAACAATGAGATCTCTTCACTTTTTTGCATCTGGCAGGCATGGACACCGGCTACGATATCACCTCCAACATAGGAGGAAATACAGGGGTAGAGAAACATTCTAACTGATGGATGAGCCATGATTCCAAGTCCAGCTGCTTTAGTCAGTGGAAACTGGCTGACACTTGGAACGTATGGAGCCTCACGTAAAAACTTGGGGTTAATAGCCAGCATCAGATGGGCCATTACGGTATTCCCGGCAGTCATAATATAACTGATATCACTGGGGCTGATGATAACCTTCCTGCACACCTCTTCAATAATATTATTGATGGTGTAAATTACCTTTTCCTGTAAGCCTTTCAACCCGCCAGGACGCTGAGAATATATCATACGGGAGATTACATCTTCACCATATCCAATCTGAGCGTTGTAGCCGGAACCTTCCGCTATTATTTCACCACTGTTAAGATCAATTAATACTCCGCCACAGGTGGTTGTTCCTATGTCCACGGCAAGACCATATAAACGATCTGTAGTGTCACCAGGCTCAACAGCTATAATCCGATCCGGCTCTGATTTTGATTTTCCATGGAGGAGAATTACTGTCACATTCCAATCTGCCTCACGAAGAACCACTGAGAGTTCATGGATAAGCTCAGGATGGTCGTAACTGGGCTCAAGACTTTCAGGATTGGCATTTTTCAAGGTACGCATCAGGCGCTGCATGTCGGAGATATTATCTGACAACGTGGGAGGTGGGACCTTTAAGAAAACTTTACCAACAGGCGGATCTACATCCCATTTTCCGATGAGCGAATCAAGGGCTCTTGCTGAAATTGACCTGGTTGTTTTAGGCGCTCTTTTTAAAGCTTTTCCGTCAGCTCTTACCATGTCCGGAATGCGCACAGTGATATCAGAAACAACCTGTGCCTTGCAAGCCAGTCGCACCCCTTTATCATACTCATCCTGCTTTAAGGATGCTGCACTGTCTGACTTTACATCTCCTTCTTCCAGGGTTACTTTACACTTTCCACAAACGCCATCCCCACCACAGAAAGCATGAATATAAACACCCGCCGATGCTGCAGCTGTCAGAAGATTTTCGCCATCTTCAACAGTGACATGGACGTTGTCTGGTAAAAAATGTATATTATGTCCCATTGTGTATCTCACTCATAAGAATTCAACTTCTTTTAGATTAGCTAAAAATAACAGGATGGCGCACCTTGTCAAGAAGTATTGCTTATAATATATATAAACAAAATTGATAGAGTTTAACCAAATCCCCTTCCCGGTAAATCAAACAATGACACAGGAAAAAAAAACCAGCTTTTGGCTCAAAGCCCATATCGAAACAGATCCGATTCTGGAAGAGGCCATTGTGGATTATCTGGTTGGCGTTATTGGAGCCAGTGTGGAGCAATCCGTTGATACCGAGGGCCCAGCCCTTCACCTTAACGCCTTTATGGAGGAAGAAAATCCAGATACAAAGTCTCAGAAGATATTGCAGGAAAATATTGAATCACACCTGAAAGAACTGGCCATCATTTTTAATGTTGAAAAACCTGCTATTACTTGGGAACAAATTGAAGACCAGGATTGGTCTAACAACTGGAAAGTTCACTTCAAACCCTTTGCAATAACCAAAGGACTGACCATATCCCCAACATGGGAAGATTATACAGCTCAAGACAGCGAGCAGGTTATCACCATGGATCCAGGAATGGCTTTTGGCACCGGCCACCATGCTACCACAAGCCTTACTCTTGATTTTATACGAGAAATACTTACTACAGACAAAAAACAAACAGTCCTTGATGTGGGAACAGGTACCGGAATTTTAGGAATGGGTGCTGCTCTTTTTGGGGCAACACGAGTACTTGGAATTGATAATGATCCTGAAGCTGTACGTGTTGCAACTGAAAATGTTACCTTGAATAATCTGGACTCCGTAATGGAAGTATCTGTAGTTGCCCTTCAGCAAATCAATGAACCTTTTAACCTGATAGTTGCCAATATCATCCATGATGCACTCGTTACAATGACTGAAGATTTTCACAGGATCTTATCAACAAGTGGAAACCTGATCCTGTCAGGCATTCTTCACGGTAAACAGGAGGAAAAAATCATTCAGG
>DAOVZA010000013.1 GCA_030635405.1 Desulfocapsa sp. | reverse complement strand
TTATTCCAGCTCCATGAGCAGCTTCTTTACCCGCTGTGTTGTCGATAGCTTCGAGAAGTTCATTGGTGTCAGTATCTATAATAAGAAACCATGCGGCTCTTCCAAATCTGGGGTCGACCATGGAATCCAAGGTGTTTCCTGTAGCTGTAATTGCAATTTTCATTGATGCCTCCATTGCGGGATCCAGCAGCAAGCTACTGTTTTTGTGTCTATCCCTTATAAAATTAAATCCAAAAAACGGATTATTTGTGTGTCTATGCACAAAAAACTATAATGGCATAATGCACAAAATCAAGAGAAAAAATCAATGTTTTAAATAAAAATGGAGCAGACAAAAAGAGTTGTCCGAGGTTAACGTATAATGGATCGTGGAGAGTGGTATCCGGAAGGGGCAGTTGTATTGGGCATAAGGATTCCTCCTTTGCCGATAAGTGTACCTGGGTTAGTAACAGAATTACAGCCTGTTTGAGCGTCATCTCCTAAAATAGCGCCGAATTTTCGCCGTCCTGTATCAACTAATCCATTTTCTGTTCGGATGGAAACATTACCACCCAGAAATTTGAGATTGGCAAATTTTGTTCCGGCACCAAGATTGGCATCCCTACCAAGAATTGAGTCGCCAAGATAGTTGAAATGTCCGGCCTTGGCATCGTTTAGGAAAATTGAATGTTTTACTTCGGTGGTATGGCCTACAACACAGCTTTTTCCGGTGAGGCAGTAACCGCGCAGATATGCCCCCTGGCGTACTTCTGTACAATCGCCTATTATTGCAGGTGATTTGATCAGTGCGCCTCCTTCAACAAGAGCGCCTGCACCAATATCAATTTTGTTGCCGATGAGAATAGCGCCAGCCATAATAACTGCAGCGCCCACAAGTTCCTTGTCTTCCTTTAGGACTTTGAGCTTACCTTTAGTGGTATCTCCAAAGTCGATGTTATGCCCTGTTGCTAAAATGAAGTTTCCCTGATGGAAGATAACAGTCTGAGGAAGAGGAACACCACTTGGAATAAGCTCAGTATTTAATTTTGGATAGCTATGTGTATCCATATATGTTTTTAAATTGTTCAGCGCTTCCCATACAGGTTTGTCAGCATTAAAAAGTGAAGCATGAGGGAACTGAGACAGGTCAAAAAACGATTTAGTGGTCAACATTCTTTTCTCTCGATGAAAAACAGACTAATATATATTATATGCTTATGAGGGTGGCAGTATGGAAGAAAACAATGAAATATACAAGAAAAAATAGGTGAAGGATAGCCGGGAGTGAATGCCTGCTTGACTTCAATATGGTCCGTGTTTACGTTTCTGTCACCAATTACGATTACATACAGATTAGTTCTGTTCTTGAATATAGGAGGTTTTTGTGGATTTTAACGATTCTTTATCCATAGGTATGGATGATTTTGCTGACCATGAAGACATGGTTATCCCCAATGAATTGCCAATGATGGCTGTTCGGGATGTTGTTGTCTTTAATTATATGATCATCCCTCTTTTTGTTGGGCGTCCAAGCTCTGTTGAAGCCGTCAATGCAGCACTTGAAGGTGATAAACTACTGATGCTGCTCACTCAAAAAGATGCAACCCGTGACAATCCTGAGCCCGCTGATCTCTATAAAGTTGGCATGGTCTGTATGGTTATGCGGACTTTGAAACTTCCTGATGGCAGGCTGAAAGTTCTTGTGCAGGCTGTTTCCAAAGCCAAAGTAAAAAAATACATAAAGACTGAGCCATACTCTCTGGTAAAGATTAAGCCCATCCTTGAAGTTGAGGTTGACGAAACGGATGTGGCCACAGAAGCTTTGATGCGTACTGTACGAGAGCAGACTGAGAAAATTATGTCTCTTCGGGGAATTCTCTCTGCTGATCTTATGATGATCATTAATAACATAGAGGAACCTGGTCGTCTGGCTGATCTTGTTGGTTCTAATCTGCGTTTGAAGATAACGGAATCACAAGCAATTCTTGAGGAATCTGACCCTGTTAAACGTCTGAAGCTTGTTAATGAACTGCTCGCTAAAGAGCTTGAGGTCTCCACAGTACAGGCAAAGATTCAGTCTGATGCCAAGGAAGAGATGAGTAAGTCCCAGCGCGAGTATTATCTGCGTGAGCAACTCCATGCTTTGCAGAAAGAACTCGGTGACGGTGATGAACGCGGTCAGGAAATTGATGATCTGCTGCGTAAACTCAAAAAAACAAAGATGCCAAAACCCGTACGAAAAGAGGCCAAAAAACAGGTCAATCGTATGGAAATGATGCATCCTGATTCCTCTGAAGCAACCATTATCAGAACCTATATTGACTGGATTCTTGATGTTCCATGGAAGAAAGGAACCAAGGATAGACTTGATCTGAAGGCGGCTAAAGAGGTGCTTGATGACGATCATTATGGTCTTGAAAAGGTAAAAGAACGTATCCTTGAATATCTGGCGGTGCGAAAACTTAATACCGAAACAAAGGGACCAATTCTTTGTTTTGTTGGCCCTCCGGGAGTTGGTAAAACATCTTTAGGGAAATCCGTTGCACGTGCCATGGGAAGAAAGTTCTATCGCCTGTCCCTTGGTGGAATGCGTGATGAAGCTGAAATCCGTGGCCATCGACGAACCTATATTGGTGCTATGCCAGGTCGAATTTTACAGGGTTTAAAAACTGTAAATTCTAATAATCCAGTTTTTATGATGGATGAGATTGATAAGATCGGATCTGATTATCGTGGTGACCCATCTTCTGCTCTTTTAGAAGTCCTTGATCCTGAACAGAATTTTGAGTTTTCAGATCACTATATGAACATGCCCTTTGATCTTTCAAAGGTTATGTTTATCACCACGGCAAACAGATATGATACCATTCCAGGTCCACTGCTTGACAGGATGGAAATCATAGAGTTGTCCGGATACACTCTTGAAGAAAAGGCAGTTATTGCCAATAAATATCTCTTGCCCAGGCAGATCAAAGAAAACGGTATTAAGGTTAGCCATTTGCGTTTTGCAGATGATTCCATCGATTATATCATCAGCCACTATACCCATGAAGCGGGCTTGAGAAATCTTGAAAGAGAGATCGGAAAGATTTGCCGTAAGGTGGCAAGAAAGATTGCAGAGGGTGGTAAGGGACCGTATTCCATCAGTCGCAATACCCTAACTCGTTATCTTGGGCCTCCAAAAATTATCCCTGAGTCAGAACTTGAGGCTCTGCATCAACCGGGTCTTGTTACAGGCCTTGCCTGGACAGAAGTTGGCGGTGAAATTCTAACCATCGAAGTGAATATCATGCCAGGAAAGGGCAAAATGACCCTTACCGGTCAGCTAGGCGATGTGATGAAAGAGTCTGTTCAGGCAGCACTCACTTATTGCAGAAGTCGTTGTGATGACCTTGGTGTCAAAGAAGGTTATTTTGATAAGCATGATATTCATGTGCATGTCCCAGCTGGTGCTATTCCAAAAGATGGGCCATCGGCGGGAATTACCATGGCAACTGCTTTGTATTCAGCCATCACCGGTAAAAAAGTGGTGAAGAAACTTGCCATGACGGGTGAGGTTACTCTTCGCGGACGAGTATTGCCCATCGGTGGTTTAAAAGAAAAAGCCTTAGCCGCTGTTCGAGCGGGTCTTACAAAAGTTATAATCCCAGCACAAAATGAAAAGGATTTGATTGAGATTCCAGCCGAGATACGGAAAACAATGACGTTCTATCCAGTGAAGGATATGGATGAAGTAGTGAAAATTGCATTTAATGATGTAATAAAGAAAAAGGTAGTAAAGAAGTAGTATCCAAATGATGGAAAGCACTGACGGCTACTTTACCGTAAAAAGGATCGCTCTTATGGCGATCCTTTCGCTTTTGGGGGCACTGCTCTGTGCTGTCGGCTGGTTTTTGCAGTTTGCAAGTCAACCTGCCCCCGGGGATAAAACTGAAACGGAGATTGTTATTGTTCCAGCGGGTTCTTCAGTTGAAGAAATAAATGGAATTTTAGCAGAAGCCAGCCTTGTGGAAAATGATATACGGTTTCCCGTGCTTGCCCGTTATCTCGGGATAGCAGGAAGGCTACAAGCTGGCGAGTTTGCACTGCATCGAGGCCAGACCCCCCAGGAACTGCTGAAGGAACTAGCCTATGCAAAACCGATTCAACATGCTGTGACTCTTCGTGAGGGCTTGAGTATTTCAGAAGTCGCAGGTATCTTTGCAAAGGGAGGGTGGTGTGACAAAGAAGAATTTATCCGCCTTGCCAATGATTCTGAATTTCTAAACAGTCTGGGACTTGGATCTCATAAAAATCTGGAAGGATATCTCTACCCAGATACCTACTATCTCACACGTAAAGGACAAACAACGGCTGATCTTATTCGTATGCAGGTTCGTCACTTCTTTGCTGTCTGGATCGACATTAAAATAACTGCCCCACTTGAACTCTCTCCCTATGAAGTTCTTATCCTGGCCTCCATGGTGGAAAAAGAAACTGCAAAAGCTTCAGAACGGCCAATTATAGCCGGCGTGTTTTTTAATCGTTTGAAAAAAGGCATGCGTATGCAGTCTGATCCCACTGTTATGTACGGAATAGAAAACTTTTCCGGTAAGCTCAGTCGTAAAAATCTACGAACTCCTTCCCCTTATAATACCTATACCCTGAAACGATTGCCTATTGGCCCCATTTGCAGTCCCGGAAAAGCAGCTCTCAGCGCTGTTTTACATCCCACAGAAAGTAAGTTTTACTATTTTGTTTCCCAAAATAATGGAAGCCATGTCTTTTCAAAAAATCTTCGTGCCCACAACAATGCAGTAAATAAGTATCAACGTAAAAAAAGAAAAACAGATTGATTTTATTAGAAAATAGCTGCTTTTCATTCTGTTAGCTACTGCGCGCAACAAGTTCTTCCTGTAATTGGAGTAGGCTGATCGGTTTGTCTATACATGGAATATGGTATTCATCACATAATTCCATCAATTCAGGAGATCTGCGACCGGTACAATATAGGAATCGTTTGTTTATTGAAGGGTCTTTGGCGTGTAAACGTTTGAAGAGATCAATACCGTTTAGCTTTGGCATATCTACATCACAAACTATTACATCAAAATGTTGGGTCATTATCATTTCAAAAGCTTCTTTTCCATCCATGGCCAAAACGACTTCCGCATTGGATGAAAAGAAGGTTTTAAAAAGATTAAGAATGATAAGATCATCATCCACAAAGAGATAGTAAGGACGAATAGTTTTAGATAATTTTTGTTGATCTTGCTCAGGGATAGGCATAAGATTATCTCAATTCTATGGGGTTTATGTTGGTATCGAAACAGAATCGCCTGCTTGGTGGCTGTTGTCTGTTACGACATCAAGAATATAGAATTTTCAGTTGTTTACGTCCATGGTGTTATGCGCCAAAAATGATTGTTTTTGCGCCAATTATTGCTTTATGGCCATTGAAAGAGTCTAAAAAAGAGTAGAGCATTGTCCGTAAAGTGGGCCCGCTCTGTTTGTTTGTGAGGAATAATTTGTGATTTTACGTATTCTTGTGTCGTTATTGTGTTTGGTTTCCCCTGCTTTTTCTGCTCTTCCTCCTGTTACGTTTAATACTGTTTCATCCTCGGATGGATTACCCCAAAATACAGCACGTACATTGCTACAAGACAGGAATGGGTTCGTCTGGATAGGAACTGAGGATGGACTCGTTCAGTTTGACGGTTACACCATGCACTCCTATCGAAAACAGCATGATAACCCGGCGACACTTTCCGATAATTATATTTCGGCTCTTGCAGAAAGTCAGGATGGCCGCATCTGGGCAGGAACCATGGGGGGTGGGTTAAACGCCATCACTCCAGAAACCGGTTCTGTAGTACGTTTTAAAGAGTTGGGCTCTGCCGATATCCGTTTTATTCTCCCTGATCCAACCCGAAATGAGCTTTGGCTGGGGACTGATTCAGGTTTGTATCTTCTGAATCTTTCAGATCCAAAATCTCTGTCTGATTCTCGGGTACTTGGTACCTTAGTCAAGGTCCCACTGCTGTTGCCGGATGGCTCAGTTCTGAACAATCCGGTTTCCGGAATTGTACGTCAAGGAGATATTGTCTGGATTTCAACTCGCGGTAAAGGGATTGCTCAATATAATCTGTCGGATAAAAGTGCTACCTGGTATATGCCGGGGGATTTCGGCCTGGAAGACGACACCTTTAACATGATGACTGCAGATCAAAACGGAGGGCTATGGGCTGGAGGGCAGAATCATGGATTGGTTCAGGTGCTGCGCCAGGAAAATAATATAAGTTTTAAGCATCACAATACCAAAAACAGCAACATGGCTTCGAATGATGTTATGGCTATTGCAGATGCGGATGATGGGAAAATATGGGTTGGAACCTGGAATGGAGGCTTGGCTCTGTTTGACCCCATAACGGGGGAAGTAGAACTTTATCGACAGAATGCGAATGACCCGTATTCACTGGGCAGTGATATTGTGATGGAAATTCTTCGTACCCGGGATGGTAAAGTCTGGGTTGGAACGTTTGATCATGGCGTCAACTGGTTTGATCCGGCCCCACCTTTTCGAGCTCATAGAGCAAAACCGGATGAACCGGGTGGTTTACCTGCAAACCTTATCTGGTCTTTTGCTTCAGAGGATAAAAATAGGCTTTGGGTTGGCACTAATAAGGGGCTTGCCAGGTTAAACCTGGACTCACATGAATATGAGCTGCAAGAGAATATAGAGCCTGTATCGTTGTGGGATGAGGTGCGTAAAGATGATATACGTGCCCTGTTTGCCGATGGTGATTACCTCTGGATAGCAGCACGATACAGCGGGCTTGTGCGACTGGAACTCTCCACTGGAAAACTTGTTCCTGTCACAGATCTTCTGGCTCGGGATAACAGTCTTACTCACTCCTACATTCGACTCATATTAAAAGACAGTCAGGGGTATATCTGGTTTGGTGCTACTAAGGGGTTAAATAGGTTTGATCCGTCAAATGGTGAAATTCGCAACTATATGCCGGAAAAAGAGACAGTGCTTTCCTTGCCTCACACCCGGATTCGTGCCTTATTTGAAGACAGCAAGGGGGAGATCTGGGTTGGAACCAGTCTGGGCCTTCTCCTCATCGATAAACAGGGGAACCCTGTAAGGAAATGGCAATACAATTCTGACAAGTCCGCAGCGGAAAAGGTTCTTACGGGTGAAGGAGTAAGAAGTCTTGGAGAAGATCGGCAGGGACGTATCTGGATCGCCACCGAGGGTGGTCTTTCGGTGTATGACCGAACAACTGAAGAAGTTATTATCCTTCGCGAAGAGAATGGCTTACCAAGTAATGCAACCTACTGCGCCTTACCTGTTGGAAAACATATGTGGGTGAGCACTCTGCGTGGACTTGCACGTATCAATAGTGAAACATTGCAGGTGGAAAATTACTATAGTTCCGATGGCCTTCCAGATAATGAATTTAATTTTAATGCCTGGCTCAAGCTTGCTGATGGTCGTCTAGCCTTTGGCACCTTGTCAGGATTTACCATGTTCTCACCAGAACGTGCTCCAGGTCCAGAACAACCTCGCCAGGCACCACCATTACGATTGCAGACGTACGTCTATAAGGAGAAGGACAAACAAAATCCGGTTCAGATTAGGGATGAAGTGGTGAAGCTTGACTGGCAGAATAATCATATTTCCTTTGAGTACAGTGCATTGCACTTTGGAACTCGGGATGCTGTAAGCTATGACGCCTTTTTACAGGGAGTCGATAAGGATTGGAGTAGCGTGGGGAGTTTGCGTTCGGCAAGCTATTCCGGACTAGCTCCCGGTCATTATATGTTTCAGATTCGTGCAACTGATAGGCATGGTCAGTGGCAGGTGGAAACAGAGCCAACATTTTTTGTTGTGGCGGCTCCACCATGGAAAACAGCTCAGGCTTACGCTTTTTACATCTTTCTGGCGATAACCTCTGTTTTTATGGGAGTAAGACTCTATAGCCGTCGTCTGCGTAATCGTGCTGAAACTCTGCAACTCCTTGTTGCAGAACGGACAGCAGAATTAGAAGAGTCAAGCCTGCATCTGGCTGCTAAGAACAACCAGCTTGATCTTTTGATGGCAACACGTACGCGGTTGTTTCGAGAAGTTTCCAAGGAGATACGTTCCCCGCGCACAGTTTTTGTTTCAGTTTTGGATTCCATGCAACATGATGATGGCGGAGCTTTCGCGAAGTTACCCATGGCCAGAAAGAGTGCCCGGAGGCTTGGTACATTGCTTGATAATATTCTTGATATTAGTCGTCGTGAAGAAAAGAAACAGCAGAGCGAAGGGACATTCCTGATACAGCCTGCTCTTGAGGAGGCTCTCTCACCTTATATTCTGCAGGCTGAAACAGAGGATAAGAATATACGTATTGAAGAACTTACTGAAGATGCCTGGCTTGGATTGCCTCGGGAGGCTTTTTTAATGCTGGTCTCCAATCTTCTCTCCAATGCCTGTAAATATACAGAAATAGGAGATACTATTTTGGTACAGGCAACTGCTGATGACGGGAATTTTTCTCTTTCTGTGAAGGATAGTGGCTGCGGTGTTTCTGCCGGTAAAGAAGAGCGTATATTTGACTGGTTTGAGCGAGGAAATAACACCGCAACCGATGGATGGGGAATCGGTCTGGCCTTTGTCCGGGAAGCATCTGAGGCGGCAGGTGGTGTTATAGAATTACAGAAGTTGGATGGAAGTAGTGGGGCGCACTTTATATTGACACTTCCACTGGGTGAAAAGGGGCTTTCTAAAACAGTTTTAGTAAAGTCAGGAAATCTGCACGAATCGTTACAGGGCCCTCTTCAAAATCAGGAAAAGGCTTACACAATTTTGCTTGTTGAAGATGATACAGATTTGCTGCAACTTTTACCGACCCTCTTTCCATCGCATTGGAATTGCCTGACCAGTACTACCGCCGAAGAAGGATGGGATCTGGTGCTAGACAAGCTACCTGATCTTGTACTCACAGATCTCATGCTTCCTGGTGAATCCGGGTTTGATCTCACTAAAAAATTAAAGGAAGATAGCCGTACTTCTCATATTCCGGTTGTCATCCTCACGGCTCTTGGTGGCGAGGAACATCGACTCACTGGGTTGGGTCTCTCTGCAGATTCTTTTATGGAGAAACCTTTTGATAACCATGAACTGCTTCTTCGTATTCAAGGGCTTATTCAGAATAGAGAACGAGTTTTGGATAGAGTTAAGCGCATGGTTATTGGTATGGAAGATGGAGGGCAGGAAGAACATGCACAACTTCCATCTACTGAAGATGATTTTCTCCAGAAATTACATGGAATATTTGCTACAGATCAAGATCTTTCAGCTGCAAGTCTAGGTGATGTTGCTGTTAAACTGGCCATGTCTAAACGTTCAGTGCAAAGAGAAATGCAGAGACTTGGGATAAGCTGGCGAGAGTATAAACGATTGAGGAAGCTACGTATTGCTATGGATTTACTGAGAAATCCAAATAATCGTGTGTCCATGGTTGCTGATCAGGCAGGATATAGATCCGCTGCTCATTTTTCTAAAATTTTTAAACAGCACAGTGGTGTCTCGCCAACTGAGTGGCGGCGGGAACAGGAATTGTTGTAAAATTCAGTGTGTCAGAGTCTGACTTCTTGAAAGAATGGCGATAAAATTATCAACAAGAAAAGGATGATAGCGGCGTCCTTTCTCCTGTGTAAGTGTTTTAAGGATAACTTCTTCTGGAATTGCTTTTCGGTAAGGTCTGCTGCATCGCATGGCATCGTAGGTATCAGCTATTGCAATCATCTGGCTAACGATATTTGGTTTCCATTCTTTACCTAAATTGGGGTAACCGTTGCCATCAAAGCGGATATGATGCTCCAGAGATGCAAGAACTGATAACTTGGGTGCATCGTCGAGTTTGAGTAAATATCCCGCCCCTACTCTTGCGTGTGTTTTTATAATTTGTTGTTCTTTGGGCGTCAGCTTTTCTGGTTTGTTCAGAATGTCTTCAGGTATTAATGTTTTCCCTATGTCATAGAGCGTGGCAGTGATCCCTATATCGTATAGATACTGTTCGGAAAACCCAAGTGATTCTGCCTGGGCTAACGTCAGAATACAGACATTGATTACATGAGTGAAGGTGTAATCATCGATTGTCTTTAGATTGGTGAGCAGTGAAAGCGGGTTGAGGTTTTTGGAAAAGAGGCTCACAAATGATGACATATTGTTCTCTATCCCGCGCAAATCAAAATCCTGTTTTTTTCTCATGGAAAAATAAAGTTCCTGAGCCATAAGCAGTTGTTTGTTGGATAATGAGCTCAACTGTTCCATGAGGCTTAAAGTGTCATCACTTGAATTTCCTGACTTGCCTGCTTGAAGGGCTGTTGGGTCTGAGGATGGGTTGTTATCTTGAACACCCTTCAATTTGAGTTTTCCTGAAACAATGGTTGTGCAGCTAAATACATCTTTGATCAGAGGAGAGCTGAGATCGGAGAGAAGTTTTGTCAATTCTGCGTGAGTAACTCCTTTTTTAAAGCTGATATACTCAATGCCTTTTTGTTTGAGGATAGTGATAAAAAGAGTAAAATAATCCGCTTCTTCAGCGCGGATTGCTTTGTCATTAATAATTAAATCATTATCTATGATAAGGATGGTGAGTTCTTTCGTGAGTCTCAGTGTACTTACAAGGCTGTTATGAGCCTTACTGATAATTTCTTTTGTTTTGAGATGTTCTATGGAGTAGAGGCGGGCGTTGGTTATTACTATTCTGAGCAGATAAAGTGTGTTGAATATTTGTTGCTGGACCCTGCTTTGTTTCTTGAATGTAGGTGTCTTCATGATTTTCCCCCGGGTCTTTGCTGGGCTGGGAGCAGTGCCATACAAATTTTGTTGATTTCTTTATCAGCGATCTTTAATCCTTTTTTTACAAGTTTATTTCTATCCTTAGTTTGATACCCTTTTAAGGAATAAAAAAGGAATCTCTTCATGGTAGTTATCTGTTCTCTGTGGAAAAGCCACTTTGTGAAGGCGATCTTTTCGAGGTGTGGCAGTGCTTGTGGATCACCAATATGAGACAGTATCAGGAAGAGTTTTCTGTTTCTTTCAATGCTTGTCTGTTTGACAAACTGATATTCGAGAAGCTTGAGAAGACTCGGTACACAGGCTGTTGGTTTATGTGTTTCACAAATCTCAATTGCTGTAATAACAGTCCCTTCATTTTCTGATTCCAACATTGAAATAAGAGTTGCCATCGCTTCATTATCATTTGTTGGAAGCAAGAGATTTAGCACCTGAACTCTGATTTCAATATTTTCATTATCTAAAAGTGGGTGGAGAAGACGCACTGTTCCCTGAATACCTAGGTGTTCAACAAGGGTGAGTAGCTTTTGTATATTGTTGTCATTTGCCTTAGGAAGGATAGTGAAAATTCTGGTGAGCGTTTCAAGTCTAGAATTTAAGAATATAACAACCAGTGGATCAGTTTTAGGTAGATTAAGTTTCATACAGAAGATCTTGAGAAGTTTATCAAGAATGTCAGGGCAGAGAAGTTCAAGGAATTTGATTGCTTCCTGCTTCTCTATATCCGAGCCTTCAGGAAGAACTGAATAAATATAGTTGAGAAAATCAAAGGTCGTGAGTTGTTCAATGCAACTGTCGGCAGTTGTTTTTATTGAAGAGTTTTTTGTAGTATCTTTCCGTTGTTTTAAGGATATCACTACTTTTTGTAAGAGACTGTAGTCTCCTGTTTCAGGAAGAATCAGACAGGTCTCCATAAGATTTTCAGCAAAGTCACTGAATTCTTGTTCATTGTTGCTTTGTTCCATTATTAGAAGTGTTGCTTGAACTATTTGTCGATTCAAATGGTCTTCTTCCAGTGTTTCCAGGTGTTCATCGAGGGGGAAATTTGTTGGGTGAGAGTCTGTTGAAGTTGATGTGGAAAGGTTCTGGAGAGACTTGTGATAGCTTGAATCAACATGTTTATTGTAGCTTTCAGGGCTCAGAAGATTGCTGATATCTTTTTGCCTGGCAGCTGCAGCATGAGTTGCAGTAGTCGCTGTTGCTCGTATTGTTGAGAATTTTTTTATGAGATTGAGCAATGCTGGGGACACACGTACATCTTTTGTGTTGATCTGCTGTACCATGTCCATAACAACGGAGTCAGACAAGGTTTCAAGTATCTTTTCAGGGTTGTTGCTGCGTATGTATTTATCAAAACGTTCAAGAGTTGTATTGAGGAATTGTTTTCGGATTTCAGGGTTTAATGACAGTAACACCTGGTCAAGTTCCTGGCCGCCAAATGACGACTGGGGGGAGTTCTTGAGTGCAGGTTGCTTGAGCATTTTATCCAGAAGAGTTGCAAACTCCATTATTATTTCGGGTTGTTTCCCTGCGTGTTTGTTTATTGCTGTGGCCAATGCTTCAGGGGAAACACTGTTATTGCTTGTGCCGACATTTGCAGTGTCTCCTGAATAGGAAAGGATTCCGCTCGTTAACTTTTGAGAAAAGGAAAGCCAGGTTAGAGGAGCACTTTCAGCAGACGTGGAGCCCTTATCGTTGCTGCGATCAAAGTAGTCATAATTAATAATATCCACATCAATATGAGAAACTTTGAGGGTAGCAAGTTCTTGCTGCAAATTCTTTCCTGATTGGTTTTGGTCTGGCGGTACACCGAGTGTTTTAAGAAATAAAAAGAGAGAATGCTTGTTGAGCCCCTGTGAGAAGCTGATGGAACTCACTTCATGGCTGCTGAGGATTTGTGCTAGTGTTGAGCATGCCTGGGAGTTTTCACCAATGGGCTTTTCACGGTAGGTGATGATGTCTCTTGCGACACCAAAGAGTACAGTTTTTTTTGTATTGAGAAGTCTGGTCAGGTGCTGGTGGGCTATTGAAAGTTTGTTTTCTACAAGAGAGTGTCCTGCCGGGTAAATTTGGATATTTTTAAGAGCTAAATAAAAGAATGAAAGGGTGTCTGTGACTTGCTTTGTTTCCTTTCTCTGTTTCAGGTTGATTTTTAAATTATCCACAAATGTTTTTCGGTTGAGTTGGGTTATTTAGAATGTCTGATATCGGCATTTTATCAATTTCCACTGTAAAAAGAAAATAGAAACAGCTCAACTCGCTGTGCTAGCGTTGTAAATATGGTATCTGTTTGGTAACTGTTGAATGATATCGGTTTGTTTGCAGGAATCCTTAGCCTGCGTTTTTTGTCAGATAGCAGGATGTTATGTCATTGCTTGGAGATCAAAGAGGAATATGGTAAAAGGGCGTATAGTATATGATATTCCGTTTCTTCTGATTCTTGAAAATGTATGAAAATAGCCCTGGTACAAATAAATCCGGTGATTGGTGATTTTACTGAGAATAGTCAGAAAATTCTCAATGCCTGTCATGACGCACTGAAGAAAGGTTGCACTCTGGTGATCTTTCCAGAACTTGCCCTGTCCGGATATCCTCCCCATGATTTACTGGAAAGACCAGCCTATCTCGCTGCTCATGATCAGGCTCTTGATAAACTCTGCACTGAATTGCCGAAGATTGATATTTTGATAGGCTGTATTGAAAAGCGTGTTTTAAAGGGCAGTGGCAAGAGACTCTATAACAGTGCTTTTTTAATTCAAAAAGGCAGGATTGTTCAGAAAATACAGAAACAGTTGTTGCCAACCTATGATGTGTTTGATGAAAAACGCTGGTTTGAACCGGGACCTGTCTCTACAGCCATTGACTATGAAGGTTTGCGCCTGGGTGTGACCATTTGTGAAGATATCTGGTGCTCGGAAATTGATGAATATACGATTGATCCTGTGGGAACATTTTTTGCTGATGGAAATGACGTGGATTGTCTGATAAACATCTCAGCATCTCCCTTTCAACGGGATAAAGAATCGGTTCGTCATCGTCTTTTTAAGTCAGTTTGTACACGTTACAAAGTTCCCTTACTCTATGTGAATCAGGCGGGCGGTCAGGACTCTTTACTTTTTGACGGCCGCAGTTTGCTTATGGATAAAGAAGGGATGATTCAGGCAAAGGCATATGGCTTTACCGAGGACATGCTAGTCGTTGAAAGCGATAATTGGAGCGGAGTCCTGCATGAACCAGCAGAAGAAGATGGCTTGACGGCAGTATGTGATGCCCTCGTTATGGGTGTTCGGGATTACGTAAGAAAGTGTGGTTTTCGTTCCGTAGTTCTTGGGTTGTCTGGTGGAATCGATTCGGCACTCACCGCCGCAATTGCCGTAAAAGCCCTTGGCGCCGAGAATGTTCTGGGTGTGGCCATGCCTTCACCCTATAGTTCAAGCGATTCCATGGAAGACGCCAAAGCGCTTGCTGATAATCTGGGTTGTACCTTTGAAGTTATTCCCATAAGTGATCTCTTCAGTTCCTTTAAAAAGAGTTTGCAGCCACTGTTTTCAGAGTCTCCGGCCAATGCATCAGATCTGACCGAGCAAAATCTCCAGGCTCGTATTCGTGGCAATTTACTCATGGCACTTTCTAACAAGTTTGGTCATCTGCTTCTTTCAACGGGGAACAAAAGTGAGATGGCTGTTGGGTATTGTACCCGTTATGGCGATATGAATGGTGGGCTGGCAGTCATCTCAGATGTTCCTAAACAGCTGGTTTATGATTTATCCCGCCATATTAATAAAGAAAAAGAAATTATTCCAATCCGTACCATAACAAAGGCACCCACGGCTGAATTGAAACCGGATCAATGTGATCAGGACGATCTCCCCGATTATGAAATTCTTGATCAGATTCTTGCTCTGCACCTTGAAGAACATCTAGGGGTTGAAGAAATCGCAGCCCATGGCTTTGAAGTGGATTTAGTGAGCGATATTTTACGTCGTGTACGTCTTAATGAATATAAACGGAAACAGGCCCCAATGGGTCTGAAGGTTACAAGCAAGGCTTTTGGGTATGGGCGCAGATTCCCAAATGTTCAGAATTTTCAGGGTTGATGGATGAGTAAAAAGAAAGATCTAAATCGTAATGGCTGGTCCTTTAGGAGACAGCTTTTTCTGCTTCTGATTCTTATTGTGGCAGGCATACT
>DAOVZA010000004.1 GCA_030635405.1 Desulfocapsa sp. | reverse complement strand
GGATTGAATACGGTTGGCGACAAGTCCTTCTTTAAGTGATTTTATAACAGGTATTCCACCACCAACGCTTGCTTCGAACCCAACTTCCACATTGTTGACAGCAGCTGCTTCAAAGATCTCTTTGCCGTGTACGGAAAGGAGCGCTTTATTTGCTGTAACCACATGCTTTCCATGTTTGATGGCTTCGAGCATAAAGGTTCTTGCTGGCTCCATACCGCCAATCAGTTCCACCACAATGTCAATATCGGGGTTGGTGAAAATATCATTGGCATCTTTGGTAAGTTTCACCCCTGAAAACTGTTCAGGAAGTGTTTCTGTCATGATATCTGCAACCTGGGTGAGGACGACTTCTGTTCCGACTTTTCTCTGCAATCGATCCTTTTGTTCGTACAGGGTCTGTGCCAGACCGCTACCAACGGTACCAAAGCCGATGAGGCCAACTTGAATTTTTTTCATTTTATTTGTGTTTCTTCAGTGTTGTTTGTGATTGGTTATTGTTAAAACAGGAATACCCGCACGAAAATACTCCTTTTACGCCTGAAAGTCAAAACGTTAAGCATGGCTAAGTAATTCCAATTTGATAACAGATTGATTTTAGGTGAATGCCTCAATGGGGCGAGGAAATTTTAGTAGATACAATTTCTATTTTCGATTATGCTAGTTCATTCGATTTTTGAGTGAACAATCATTCACATCTGCGTTCAGATTGGTGCGGGTTTTATAGGTTTCTCAAGCCTGTGCTAAACACATATAATTTGCCTAAAGGAGACAAACATGGCTGTAAACATTCTCGCATTTGGACCAAACGGTAGTGGTAAAGGAACTCAGGGTGCTATTGTAAAAGATAAGTACGGTATGAATCACATTGAGTCTGGTGCTATTTTCCGTGAGCATATCAAAGGTGGATCCGAGCTTGGAAAGAAAGCAAAGGCATTTATCGATGCTGGTGATCTTGTACCAGATGACATTACAATCCCAATGGTTCTTGAAACTCTTGCCAAATCAAAGGAACAGGGATGGCTGCTTGACGGTTTTCCTCGTTCTCTTGCACAGGCTGAGGCTCTTGACAGTGCATTAAAAGAAGCTGGAATGAAGATTGATTACATCATGGAGATTCTTCTTGATCGTCAGATCGCTAAGGAACGTATCATGGGCCGTCGTCTTTGTGCCAATGATAACAACCATCCTAATCATATTGCTTTTGATGCTATTAAGCCTGTTGAAAAAGACGGTAAGCTTGTTTGTCGTGTCTGTGGCGGAGAACTCAGTGCTCGTGCCGATGATCAGGACGAGGGTGCCATTAATAAGCGCCATGATATCTATTACGATACCGATACCGGTACAATGGCAGCAGTAAATTATTTCAAGAAAACCGACAGCAAAGTGATTTCTGTCGACGGTTCCATGGGTATTAAAGAAGTTACAGCAGCTATTCTTGCTGAGTTAGACTGATATTTGGAATCTGGATAAATCGTTTTTTTGAGCGGTTTGTTTCATATGGGCATTTCCGCAGCAACTTGCGGTATGCCCATTTTTTTTGCTTTTTTGGACAGGATATTCTACATAATAGTAGAAGTTGATGTGTTTGTTTTATCCTAATACTGAATGAATGGAATATTTTATGGAACAGATTGTTGCTGAAGGGCTGATTAGCTCAGTGATGGCTAAAGAAGCCTTTGTAAAAGAGAGCCGAAAAAAACTTATAGATCTGGCGTGCCAGATGGTGATTATTCTGCGTCAGGGCGGGAAAATTCTTATTTTCGGAAATGGTGGCAGTGCTGCTGATGCTCAGCATCTGGCGGCTGAGTTTGTAAATCGTTTTTTGATCAACAGAAGACCCCTTGCTGCCATTGCATTGAGCACAGATAGCTCTATTATAACATCCATCGGGAACGATTTTTCATTTGATCAAATTTTTTCCAAACAGATGCAGGCACTCGGCAAACCTGAAGATCTTGCACTTGGAATATCCACATCCGGATCCTCTGTGAATGTGGTCAAAGCTATAGAAGTTGCCAAAGATATTGGGATGCGAACAGCGGTTCTCACTGGCGGAATTGCTGGAGACGGTGGAGAATTAGGGAAGCTTGCTGATATCACCCTTAATGTACCAACTATCAAGACACAGCATATTCAGGAAGTGCACCTCTGGATTGAGCATATCCTTTGTGAACTTGTTGAGAGGGAGATGTTTGGTGAAAAATAAGCCCCTGAATTTTGATGGCCTGAAAACCTATTCTCTGCATGATCGTTATTCCAAGGTTACCGTTGAGCATTTTGGTAAACCTTTAGGAGAAGGATCAACACTTCGCCAATTTCTTACATCTCTTCCAGATCAGCTTCTAGGACATGACTTCCCTGAACTTGTCGGGCGACTTGCCAAGACTCATAGGGCTGGCAAACCTATCATTATTGGGATGGGCGCACATGTTATAAAAGTTGGTTTAAACCCTGTGCTTATCGATCTCATGGAACGATCCATTATCACAGGCCTTGCCATGAATGGTGCCTGCATTATCCATGATGCGGAAATTGCCATGGCAGGTTCGACCTCTGAAGAGGTTGGCGATGTCTTGGGAGATGGTGCATTTGGTGCGGCCAAAGAGACCGGTGAGGTTTTAAATACTGCAATATCGCTTGGTGCGGAGAAAGATATCGGCATGGGACAGGCGGTTGGAGAACATCTGCTGGCAAACGATTTTCCACATAATGACAAAAGTCTGCTTGCAACTGCTGCAAAACTGGGCATTCCTGTAACCGTACATGTGGCAATGGGGACAGATATTATTCATATCCATCCTTCGGCAGTGGGTGCCGATATTGGTAAAACATCGCACTACGATTTTCGACTATTTTGTTCGGAGATCTCTGAATTACAGGGCGGAGCTTATTTAAATGTTGGATCTGCTGTATTATTGCCCGAGGTATTTTTAAAGGCCCTTACCCTTGTGAGAAATTTAGGACATAAGGTAGATAATTTCACAACGGCCAACTTTGATTTTATGAAGCATTATCGGACTCTTACGAATGTGGTGAACAGGCCTACAGCCACGGGTGGCCGAGGCTATAATATAATAGGACATCATGAGCTGATGATTCCTCTTTTAGCTGCATCACTACTTGATGAATTGAGTAAAAACTGCTAGAAAGGCAGTTCGTAAATGTTATGTTTAGACATTGCTGCAATGGCGTTGTTTGATCGTTCGTACCATGTGGTACGGACATTTTAGATTAGGCTGATTGTTAATATAAATAGAGAGTGATTGTCCTTTTTGGATAGATTATGAGTAGAAAACGAAGTGGAAAAGTTTACCTGGTAGGTGCAGGTCCCGGTGATCCCGGTCTGATAACTGTGAGAGGAAAATTCCTTCTTGAGCGTGCAGAAGTAGTTGTTTATGACTATCTCGCAAGCCCAAAACTCCTGAAGCATGTACCAAAAGATGCTGAGCTTATTTATGCGGGAAAGAAGGGTGGTGTGAAACACACCCATACCCAGGAAGAGATTAACCAGATGCTGGTTGACTGGGCCGAATCAGGGAAAATGGTTGTTCGTTTAAAGGGCGGAGATCCCTTTATCTTCGGTCGTGGTGGTGAAGAGGTTGAGGTACTTGCTAAGTCTGGTGTGGATTTTGAAGTTGTGCCAGGTGTAACCTCTGCAACTGCTGCTGCAACATATGCCGGAATCCCCATTACCCATAGAGAATATACCGCATCTGTAGCTTTTCTTACAGGCCACGAAGATCCCACAAAACCAGATTCCAACATCGACTGGAAAAAACTTGCGACGGGTGCTGGAACACTGGTTGTGTATATGGGAATCAAGAATCTTCCAGTTATTGTGAAGAATCTTGTGGGCCATGGGCGTGATCCTCAAACACCTGTTGCTGTTGTTCGCTGGGCTTCAACCCCCGAGCAGCGCACGGTTGTTGGTACCCTTGAGACCATTACTGATATTGTACGTGAATCTGGAATTAAACCACCAGCTCTTATCATTGTGGGTGAAGTGGTAAAACTTCGTGACACCATTGACTGGTTTGAAAAACGGCCACTTTTTGGGAAACGAATTGTTGTGACCAGAACCCGTGAACAGGCATCGGATCTCATGGCTGGTCTTGAAGAGAATGGTGGTAATTGTCTTGAATACTCCACTATTAAGATAGAACCCATGGAATCCTATGAGGCGCTTGATGAAGAGCTTGATCGTCTGGAGGAGTATCACTGGATTTTATTCACTTCCCTGAATGCTGTAAAATACTTTTTTGAACGTCTTTACGCAAAAGGAATGGATGCAAGAAGTATGAAAGGTCCTGCAATTGCGGCTGTTGGGAAGGCAACTGCAGATTTTCTTCTTGAGTATGGCGTTCGAGCAGATATGCTTCCCGCAGTGTTTACCGGCGAGGGATTGGCTGAAAGCCTTCTTGATCAGGGAGTTGAAGGCAGAAACGTTCTTATTCCACGGGCAGAAAAAGCTCGGGAAATTCTTCCTGAAACATTACGTGGCGCAGGAGCTCAAGTAACTGTGGCACCGGTTTACAAAAATGTTTCGCCGAAAGGAAAACGTGAACAGCTTCGTGAAGAACTTGAATCCGGTAAGGTGGATATGGTGACATTTACCAGTTCATCCACCGTAAGGAATTTCCTCTCCATGGTCGATGCCGATAGTGATTCAGAATTGAAACGATTAATGCATGAAGTGAAGATTGCAGCAATTGGGCCAATTACTGCAAAGACAGTGACGGATAATGGTTTGCAGGTTGATATTATGCCGGAAACATATACCATTCCTGAATTGATCCATGGAATTGTGGATTACTATTCCAAATAAGAATAAAAAAACCGAACTGCAGAAGTAGTTCTGCGGTTCGGTTTTGAAGTTTCAGTACGGCTGTTCAGCTATTTCCTACGAATCAGATCCAGCAGGTCCTCACTGGTCATTTTAGCACTCATATCCGATCCTTCCAGAAGACTTCCTGCAAGATCTCGTTTCTCTTGATGTAGCTTAACGATTTTCTCTTCAATGGTATTTTTACAAACCAGTCTGTAAATGGTAACTGGTCGTGTCTGGCCAATGCGATGGGCTCTATCAGAGGCCTGATCTTCAACTGCAGGGTTCCACCATGGATCCATGTGGATGACATAATCTGCTGCAGTAAGGTTCAGGCCAAGTCCGCCGGCTTTAAGGCTGATGAGGAAAAGGTCACCTTCGCCTGCCTGAAACCGGTCAACTTCCAGTTTACGTTTAGGGCTGCTTGTGGAGCCATCGAGATACCTGTAGTTGATACCCTGTGCATCTAAATGTTCACGCAGGATAGAGAGATGTCCAATGAACTGACTGAAAATCAAAGCCTTATGACCACCGGAAAGCAGTTCTTCTACAACTGAAGCAAAGACTTTGAGCTTGGCGCTGCCAATACTTGTGTCTGCTGTGATGAGTCGTGGGTTGCAACAGGCCTGGCGCAGCTTCATGATTTCAGTGAGAATCTGAAGATGTCTGGCCTTCTTTTCTCGGTTGTTTTCAAGAACTTCCAACGCATTTTGCCGGAGGGCCTCATAAAAGAGTGTTTCTTCCTCACTCATCTCAACATCGAGTGTAATTTCGGTGCGAGGTGGCAATTCTTCCAGTACCTGTGATTTGATTCGCCTTAGGATAAAAGGTCGAATCAGCTTTTTCAGTTGAAGCCTGGCATCACGATTATGGTAGCGTTCGATTGGAATGGCAAAACGTTCATTGAACCGGTTCAGGGTACCAAGGAGCCCTGGATTAATAAAATGAAACAGGTTCCAGAGTTCGCCAAGGTGGTTTTCAACAGGAGTTCCTGTGGTGATCACCTTAAACCTGGCATTTAGTGCCATGGCAGCTTTAGAACGTTTGGTTGCTGCATTCTTTATGGCTTGAGCTTCATCAAGAATAACAGTTTGCCAATTTACCTTTGAGAGTAAATCGTTCTCCTGCTGCAGCAAGGTATAGGTTGTAACGAGTAAGTCGAATTTTCCGAGTTCCGCTATTGTTTGTGCTCTGTTTTTACCGGTGAGAGTTTTAAGATTCAAAGTTGGAGTGAATCGATTGGCTTCTGAATGCCAGTTTGTAGAAACCGATGTCGGGGCAATAACCAGTGAGGGGCCATCTGTTGCCCGTGATAAAATAGCAGCGAGGGCCTGGACGGTTTTGCCAAGTCCCATATCGTCAGCAAGACATCCACCAACACCCCAGTGAGCAAGGCGTGAGAGCCAATTGTAACCCTCTTCCTGGTAATCACGAAGTTCCGCACGAAGAGTTGATGGCAGTTCCGGTTTGAAGTCCTGGCTTTCATGGATACGCTTAATCTGGTCACGCCAGCCGTCATCAACCTGAGCCTGTGCTTGTTCAACGAGTTTTTCGAGTGGAATTGCAGCAAGGTGATGAATAAGGAGTTCGCCATCTTCAGTATCGGTCATCCCTTCTGAATAGAGATTTATTTCTTCGAGTTTCTTCTTGAATTCCTGGGTTAATGCAATAAATTGTCCTTCCTTGATCTGAATAAAATGCCCATGGGATGTCTTGACCTTGGCAAGAAGTTCTCTCAGATCAATCACTGTGTCCTGATCAAGCTTTAGTTCTCCCGAGAGGGCAAACCAGTTTTGCTGACTTGTTCTAACCTTCAGGTTGAGATTCTTGAGAGATGCCTGGTGGGTGATGTTCAGTTTCTGGCCTTCAGGCCACTCAATAACAACCCGGTCTTGTATTTCCTGTAATTCATGTAATGCCTGAAGACAGTCGTCGGGATCCTGGAGATGCCATTCCCGATCGTTTTCCTGTTCAAGGTCGACGGCAAGATCAAGAATTGGGCAGGATTCTTCAACCTCTCGAGCCATCTGTTCTTCAAGCCCAAGGTTTCTTTTAGTCTGCAGTCGCTGGCCGCGTACTTCAGCAATAATATTTTCTACTCCCTGTCCGGGCTTGAGGTAATGGCCACCATCAATGAATGGTTTTACAAACATCTCAAGACGAAATCCTGATCCATAGGAGAGAAGGTGCATGTAAATGGTGGGGTCTGCCTCAACTTGCTCAATATTTGTGTGCGCACCAGGCACTATCTCTGCTGCAATGGCAGAATGTACCGTCATGAAAGAGGAGATATTGCCAATGGCTGTGAGCACTTGTTCGCTGGCGTCAATTGGGACAACAAGGCCATGCTTTCCAGTTATCTGGGCAATTCTACGATGGTTATCGTTAATCTCAATTATTTTATAACGAGTGGGGGTCTCCTGAAAAATGGTAATATTTTCTTCGGAGACTTCCTGGGCAAAGCAGATATGGAGCTGAGAACCACGTTCTTCAACAAGGAGTTCTGGCTCACCACTAACAAATTCAATGGGAGTTCCTGGAGATTTTGAGAAAAAGAGCAAAGGGTGGTTGATCATGGCAAGCAGTGTCTTGTCCATTTCAAAATGGTAGCTGATGCCATGAGTTTCTGTATTTACCTGTTTTTGGATACATGCTGAAATTTTCCTGTCCTGAACTGTCAGGTAGGGAAGTTTTCCGGAATAGAGGCGGGACAGAGAGATTGGACGTCCTTTGCTCCAGTTTCCTGTGGCGTTCCGTTTTTGTTCCTTGGGGTTGATGTGCATTTTCCCATTTGTATACTCAACCAGCCAGATAAGGCGTTCCTGCAGACTATTTCCTGAGTCCAAAGGGGATGATGTTACTTGAATAAGAGCTTGCAAGTTGCGTTTCCAAGGCTCTTCAGACTGGAGAATGTCGATCAGTGGAATAAGTCCGGTCTCTTTGGTTAAGCGCTCGACAACTTCGTTGTATTCGTCTTCGTCCTCACCAATACCGGCAAGTAGAGCTGCAAGATTTAAAGTGAAAAAGTTGAATTCATTATCGAGAGCCTGTTGGTAAAGGCTTTCCACACGTCGTTTTACTTCCGGTTGCAGGCTGGAGTTAAGCCAGTACTGGGAAAGACCTGTGAGCAGGACGGTGAGGCTGTGAGGCTCATCATCTTTGTGAAAGCTCATTTCTTCACCTGGCAACGCAGTGCTGTTTCGTACCTGGAGAAAGGTTGCAATAACCTGATAGGATTTTTCCTCGACACTTTTGTTGAATAGTGACAGAGCAATACCTATTTGGTGAGCAACTTTTTGTTCCTGGTCATTTTGATCGTTTTGTAGAGTAGCCAGTGCATGAAAAAGGCCTGTGGGACCAAAAAAGGCTGCTTTTTCGGTGCCGGTGAGATCACGGAGGAAGTCGAGATCCTTTTCAAATAAATTTGTGGTAATATCTGAATTTCCAGAAAGGAAGGCGAGTGTTCCTGCAGCTCCTGTTCCCATGAAGCTTTCACTGTTCTCTTCAACAAGAGTTTTTGCTTCTTCGAGTCTTCCCCTGAATATATACTGGTTAAAAAGAATACGCTGGAAGGGGAGTTTTTCATCCTGACTCAGCTCTTCCAGGCCTGTTTCTTCCTGGAGATATGTGAGGATTTCAGGGTAACTATTTAGAGTTGACTGCTCGTAGCGTAGGATATCGTTGAGCAGAAAGAATTGAAATGAAGGCGCAAGGCTTCTGAACCATGTCGGGTCAAAAGGACCAGTGGTGACATGCACTGTGGGTGGTAAAGGAGAAAGAATGTCTCTGCATTGTCCGGAAAGAAAATCAAGCGCGTCGTCTATTGCATCAAAGTCCTGAGTGTAGATACCGATTCGCATTTCCCGCATGGCACGCCAGCAACGAGTCGTCCATTTGCCGTAATAGTAGGAAACGGGTGCCTCTTTGCGGATAACATTGGCGTAGGTGCTGAAAGTGCCATCTTCAACAGAGATACGGCTGAGCTTCTCCACAATGTGGGCAGAGCACTGCCGTTCATCCGTGACCAGACCAGCTTCCTGGAATTTAGTAAAATAATGATTTAAGTTGGCGGCGGTCGGTCGGTTGCCTCTTGGACTGCGGATATCAAGTTTGCGTAGACAGTTAACGATAAGAGTGGTGTGAGCAGGTTCGTAAACAATGGATTGGAATTGAAGGAGAGTCTGCTCAAAAGGGGTAAGTTTGTCGTAGCTCTGGAGTAGTTCGCTGCTAGGGTCTGGCATGTTGTATTAGTATGGTGATGCTATTTTAAAGCCTAACCCTCGAAAGAGATAAACCGGAGACCTGTTGGTCAGGATAAAAGAAACTCTTCATTATATCACGTCTTCCACAGAAACGGAAGAAGATCCTGATATCATTTCAGTTAGATGGGAATGGGTCACAATTGAAAACTTTTATTGATGAAAAAATCAATTTATAAAGGGGAGGTATTGTGCGTTGTATGAGTGACAAAAAGATGTAGGTTTTTAGGGAGCGTAGGTTCCTTAACCAAATATTAGGTGCCGAATAAAGTGCTATGGGCAGGAACTTATACAGAGCATTTGTGTCTGTACGAGTTCCTGATTGATGGGTTTAATGACTGATATGGTATTATTGAATGTTTTTATTTGTGAGGATTTCGGCCATCTGCTCCTGATGTCGAAGCCATGCAGTAAGGATGCGTTCCTGTTTGGCGTTTAGAATTTGAGTTCTATACTGTTCCTTTTCTTCTTCGGTCATGGTCGTTGTTTCAGGAATTGTTCGCGAAATAAACTGGTACAGGTAGATGTCTTCACCAACGGCTGCTGGTTCTTCTGGCAAGGGATTGGTGATACTTAATGAAAAGATATCTCCCAGCAGACTTGGTGGAAAATTATTGCTTTCAGGACCCATGGTGCTTCGAGAAAGGCTTGCATTGCTGTTCTCCATGCCATTCTTTTTCGTAAGTTCAGGGAGCTGGGCGCCGCCCTGGAGTTCGGTGAGCATTGCCTTGCTTTTTTCAAGAGCAAGAATCTTTGATTGAGCAACTTTATAATCTGCCGTCACTTCTTTTTTAACCGTATCGAAGGCTGGGATTTCAGGTTCCTGAGTGGCCTCGGCAAAGAGGATTGAATATCCAGCAGGAGATTCAATGAGGGAACTGAGTTCACCTGCCTTCAAGGAGAAGGCCTTATTTTGAACTACCTGTGCATTGTCGAGATTTTCAGGAGGCGCAGATTGGCTGAAAAAGTCTGTGTCATTTATTGCTGTTTCCGGGTGAAGGTTAGCGTATTCCTGAAGGCTTCCTGCTGAAATAATACCTTCGTAGGCATCATTGGCCTCTTTGAAGACATCGGCTTTGTTGCTTGAGTCAGTGTTATATTTAAAAGAAAGAAATTTTAATTTAACCTTTGGAGGCGTTTTGTAATTTTCTTTATTTTGTTCAAACCAAGCTGTTAGGGAACTGTCTTCAATAATTACCTTTGTTGTAAAACTTTCAGGGCTGATTTTTACAAAATTCAGGTCAACACTCTCTTTAGCCTGTTGGTAGAGATCGGTAATTTCAGCTTCAGTTACAGTTGTGGCAAAGCTTCCGATGGCCTGTACTCCTTTAGCCGAAAGCATATCGACTCGCTGTGAAGCTTCATATTTGTGAGGAGTTAGTCGGTTTGCCGTAAGGAGTGATTTGTACTTATCCATGTTAAAGGAATTGTTTTCCTGAAATTGGATTGTTTCTTGGATGTTTTTTTGTACTTCAGGTGCTGATACAAGCAGTCCCATGTCGGCTGCACCCTGGCGCAAAAGAACCTGCTGAATGAGTTGTCCCTGTACCTGTTCGGAGAGACCAAGGCTTTTTAGCAACTCATCGGGGACAGATCCGCCAAACTGCTGACGGTAATTGGACAAAAGCTGATCGTAGACACGCTGATACTCTTGAAAGCTAATTTCTTCATCGTTGACAACAATGGCTGCCTCACGACTATCCATCATATTGGCACCAACTCCCCAAAAAACAAAAACAAGAGCGATAACGAGGACGATTGCCTGAATAAAGGTCGATTGTGATTTATCACGAAAAATTTGCAGCATATTGAGTTCTCTGTAAAGGATCGTTAATGAGTATTCTTTAGTGAATAGTACATTTGATATGGAGTGAAGTTCCCAAAAGTTTTTAGGCTGTACTATATAAAGAATGCAGATATTTGAAGCTACGAAAATTTACCTTTTCTAGGGGGGCAGTGCAAGAAAAAACGCTCATGAAGATATGTTATGCTGTCTTTTTATACTATTACTGTCTTTTACCTTTTCTTTCATGTGGTTTGGTGTCACATTATTTGACTGTGGAGACTGGAAAATGATTGCTCATTCACTTGACAAAGTTTCTTTGGTATAGTAATTAGGCTGTCATTACTTAAGAAATAGAAACGGTGAAAGCCACAAAACAATATTTTATGGAGGAATAAAATGCCAACAATAGAACACAACGGAAACAGCTACAACTGTGATGAAGATGGATTCCTGCTCAACGGTATGGATGACATGAACGATGATTGGATTGATTACGTAAAGAGTGTTGAAGGTATTTCTGAACTTACCGACGAGCATCACAAAGTAATCGACGCTCTTCGCGAGTACTACAAGAAAAATGGTATCGCTCCAATGGTACGTATTCTTTCTAAAACCACAGGTTTTCCACTGAAAAGAATCTACGAGCTGTTCCCATCAGGACCTGGTAAAGGTGCTTGTAAGATGGCTGGTCTTCCTAAACCTACCGGTTGTGTATAATTTACAGAACTGATACGTTTTAGTAGTCAAAAAAAGGCGTTATCCTTCTTAAGGATAACGCCTTTTTTTTTGTTATTTTGTTTCGATGGCTGAAGAATCAATACTGATAATTACAGTGGTACTTTTATAGCTTTTTCTGAAGTGTTTTCCCTTCTATGGCTTTAACTTTTTTCTGGTAGCTGCCAGGATCGATAACTGCCCCCCTGATTCCACCCCGTAAGTTAATTTCTGCCAGATACGTTTCTGATTTTTCAGTTATCATTAAATCAATATGGGCATATGGGAAAGCCCCCCGTTCCATTATCTTTTTACAAAGATTCAGTTGAGTCTCATTTAAAATGACACTATTTGCTTTGCCTCCGCAGTGTAGATTGTTTCGGAAGTTGTCGGGGTTATTCCGTTCATACGCTTCGATATAGTCATCCAGGATAATAACGCGTATATCACGACTGTTATCAAGAAAAGGCTGTAATACAAATGGATATGGGATCACATTGTTTGCCGCCTGTGTGTATACATCTTCAATGTCTCGAAAGAGGTGGATGCCAAGGCCGGCATTTTTACGGTCATGTTTGAGTACAACCTTGTCAATTGCATGATGACCATAAAGGGAAACAGTATTGAGCAGGCCATGGATATCATAAATGACAACAGTGTGCGGAATCATGAAAGGAGTGAGGAGTCTGGCCTGGAATGTTTTTGAACGACTTGAAAGTTGGGCTGAAGCAGATGGGATAAGTTGTATGCCACGTTCCACCAGGTCAAGGAGCAGATGCTCTTCGTCATATTTTAGACGAAGCCTGCAGGCTATAATGTCACCACGTGAAAGTGTGTGAAAAAGTTCGGGAAGGTCTTTGTTCTTTTTTATGATGCGGGGAGAATTACTCAAAAGAGCATTTCCGAAAACCGTTGATGAAACATTGAGAGATCGTTTTGGCATTGCCCGCAGATGAGTTTTATTTCTCCGAGAATTTGAGAGGTGTCTTCCTGTGGAGTAAAGCTGCCATCATCGTTTTGTGTATAGAGGGTCGTGATGATGGCATTCTCTGCTACTTCGTAGAACTCTTCATCATTACCGCATTCAGGACAGGCGATTCTATTTGCTGGGGACGGAAGGTCATTAGGCTGCATAGTAAAACTCTTTAGCCATTTGCCTTTTGGGTATCATCTTCTTTTTCATTTACAAGGTGAAGTTCGTTGGCGGCAACTTTTATCTCTCCGCTCAATCCGGCACCTGGTTCTACGCTAAGGCTGTTACTTTCAATAAGACCATGCATCTGACAGGTTTTTCTGGCGGTAACCATGCTGGCTTTAACATTTCCCTCGAGGGTGCCATGGCAAACAAAGCTTGAAACCTGTATGTCGCCCTTTATTTTTCCACCTTCACTGAGAATCAGATGTTCGCCTTTAATATTACCTTCAACGGTGCCATCAATTCTTGCTTTACCTTCAAAGATCAACTCTCCTTTCATCGTCATCCTGGCGTCAATGATGGAAGAGATGACTTCTTTTTCAGCTTTTTCACTTTCCTGTTCGAAGCTGTCTTTCTTATTAAACATAGCTATATTATTTCTCCAATGCAGATGGGTCGGTGGCTTTATTTTTAGCCATCAGTGGGTATTTTATCTTCAGTTTCTTCTCTGCATTTAACTTCGGAATGATTGGGGGTTGGATGAGTTTGTCAACCCGCATGAATTTACCAGGGTTAAGTGGTTTTTCGTTAAGGCATACTTCGTAGTGGAGGTGTGGTCCTGTCGATCTTCCGCTGCTTCCAACAGTACCAATACTTTGACCACGTTTTATTCTTTCACCACGTTTAACAAGAATTTTCTTCATGTGGGCAAATTTGGTGGTGTAGCCGTTACCATGGTTGATTTCAACATATTTGCCGTAACTTCCGTTAACGAAGGATTTAGTGACAACACCATCGGCAGTGGCCACAATTTTCTGACCATAACGTCCACGCATGTCAACACCAGAATGATACCCCTTTTTACCATTTAAAGGGTCTGTGCGATGCCCAAACCGTGATGTGACAAGGCCAGGTACCGGACGACCAAGGGGGAGGGCGCTCATGGTTTCCATATAACGATCAGATCGGAAGAGAAGTTCTTTACCGATGTTTTCCTTTGGCATGATGTAAGGACCACCGGAGTTACTCCTGTCTTCTTCCACGTCTTTTACTTCCACGCCAATGTTACACATGATTTGCTTCATCATGGAGCTGCGTTCTTCAAGCTCAGATACAGCGGTGTTGATAAGTATGGTTTTTTCCTGCTGGAAGTCTTCAGCCTGACTGTCGTTTAGCTCTCTCAGATTGTAAACCTGCGATGCCAGACTCTCTTTTAAGGAGTTGCTTTGCTCGAGTTCCTTGTTCAGTTCTGCAACCTGATCGCTCAGATTGTTTTTTGCAGAAAAGAAATGAAAAGCGTTAAAACTAATGACACTTAGCGTGATAAAGAGTGAAAGTGTGAGAACAAAAGTCAGTTTCAGCTTGCGTTTGGAGAAGAGAAGTGTTCGAGCCTTTCCTTCATCACCTGCGAGAATAATATGTAAGCGGTCACTCATTGCGGTTTGATTGTTATTGAAGTATATGCAGAGGGTTTAGTGGACTATTACTTGCAGATCATTCAAAATCTGCTTTTCTACCGTGTTGACACTATTATATTTAGAAATTGTCGAAAATTCAATGAAAAAGGGGTATCCGGGATATTCCTTAATCCATATTGTTAGTATTTATATACTATTTGAGTGAAAATTATGTCTCACCTTTTAACATGTCAGGGTCTTGGAAAATCTTTTGGTGCCCAACGCCTTTTTGAACATATTGATTTTATAATACATAAAGGTGATCGTATTGGTCTGATCGGACCGAACGGAAGCGGCAAATCCACCCTCTTAAAGATTCTTTGTGGACGCATTGATCCCGATGAAGGAAAGGTGATTGTAAGAAAGAATATACGAACCACTTATCTTGCTCAATCGGATGATTTTCAGGAAAAAGCAAGTGTTGAAGAAAATCTTGAGGCAGCACTTGATTCGCTTGATCTTGATGGGACTGAACGCTACAACAGGGTGCAAAGCCTGCTTTCCCGCGCTGAATTTCCAGATCCAGCCATGGCTGTGGAACTTCTCTCGGGAGGATGGAGAAAGAGGCTTGCAATCTGTCGGGCTTTTGTTGTGCAGCCAGATATTCTTGTGATGGATGAACCCACCAATCATCTTGATATTGAAGGCGTTATCTGGCTTGAAAAGATGTTGTCAGGAGCTCTACCAAAAAGTCCCGATGCTTTTTTAATCGTCAGTCATGATCGGCGGTTTCTTGAAAATATTGCCCGAAGAGTTGTTGAGCTATCAGCCGTTTATCCTCATGGTGTTCTTGAGGTCGACGGTGGGTATTCAGATTTTCTACAGGCAAGAGTTCAATTCCTTCAGCAGCAGCAGCAACTCGAAGATCGCCTAGCCAATAAGATGCGGCGTGAGGCTGAATGGTTGAGTCGCGGGCCCAAAGCAAGAGCGACTAAAGCACGGTATCGAATTGATGAAGCTCACAAGCTGCAAGCTCATTTAACAGAAGTGAAAAGCAGAAATCGCTCCATAAAACAGGTGCGGATAGATTTTGATGCTACGGGCAGAAAAACAAAGAAACTGTTTGAGGCCAAAGGGATAAGTAAGAGTTACGATGGCAGAACCCTGTTTGATAATCTCGACATGGTGCTTTCCCCCGGAAGCCGTCTTGGCTTATTAGGAAGGAATGGTTGTGGTAAATCAACCCTTATGCAGATTATTGCTTCCAGTTGTGAAGATGGTGAATACCGTTCAGATACCGGAATTGTAAAAACGGCACCCAATGTTCGTATTGTCAGTTTTGATCAGAAACGTGAATCTATAAATCCTGAAATAACCCTGCGTCAAGCGTTATCACCTGACGGGGATTCTATAATGTTTCGAGACTCCTCTTATCACGTGGTTTCCTGGGCGCAACGTTTTCTTTTTCAGGCTGACCAACTCGAAACACCTGTGGGGCAGTTGTCTGGTGGTGAACAGGCTCGTATTTTAATTGCTGAATTGATGCGCCAGTCAGCAGATATCCTGTTGCTTGATGAGCCAACCAATGATCTGGACATCCCTTCCCTGGATATTTTAGAAGAGAGTTTGCTCGATTTTCCAGGTGCTCTTGTGCTGGTTAGTCATGACAGGTTTTTACTGGATTCCGTGTGTGATCAGGTGCTTGGTTTTGATGGCAGTGGTGGAGTTACTTTCTATGCTGATTACGAACAGTGGCTGGCTGATTTGAAAAGGCAGGAAAAAAACATTCCGGATTCTTCTGCGTCGGTCAAGGCTGCTGACAATGCCAAGAAAGATAAACAGAAGAAGGTGGGAAAGCTCTCCTATATGGATCAGCGTGAATATGGTCAAATAGAAGAGAAAATCATGGAAGGAGAAGAGGAACAGGAACGTTTGCAGGCGTTGATGGATTCTTCTGAAACAGTATCTGACCCACAATTGCTGGAATCTGTATGGGCAGATCTTGAGCAGGCTAAGAAGGATGTCGAGAAATTGTATGCCAGATGGGATGAGCTTGAAGAGAAGAAAGAGAGTGGCGAGTAAGTCTTACAATTAAGCGCTACTTCAGGGTAATTTGACCAATTGTTTCTATTCGTTATAAACGAATAGAAACAATTGATTAAGGACGTGCGTGTGATTTAGCCTGGAGGCCAGTTGAGAGAGCGCCCACCAAGAACATGCATATGGATATGAAAGACGGTTTGTCCGGCCTCGGCTCCATTGTTGAAAACCAGCCGGAAGTCAGTGATGCCGTTTTCTTTTGCGACCTTTGATCCAGTCCGCATCATTCTGCCAATAAGGCCTTCGTCTTCAACTCCAACACCAGAAGGGTCCTGAATATGCTTTTTGGGAATAACAAGAAAATGAACGGGAGCCTGGGGAGCAATATCTCTGAAGGCAAGCATTTCATCATCTTCATAGAGCTTTTCAGCGGGTATCTCTCCTGCCGCAATCTTACAAAATAAACAGTCGCTGCCCATGATGTTATCCTTACTGAGCGGTGCAGGAGTCATTGAACAATGTTTCAATAGCTTCCCGACCTGCATCATTTAAATATCGTGTTCCAGAACCTACAAAAGTATCATATTCAATGAGTGGGGTGTCTTCTTTCCATTCACCATCTTTCCAGGTAAACCACTGTTTTTTAGGTTGGTCAAAGACGTGAAGAGGGCGATTGAAAAGTTTGGCGAGCTCTACGGCCCAACCTGTACCACCCTTAACCGAGTTGTCTTCAAGGATCGATCCAATAACAAAAACCTGATGCCCGTTATTGACCATATGAAAAATGGTTTGCAGGACTTTGCGGATTTTTTCAGTCTCGTAGTAGGTGCGATTGAGCATTCGTGAGGCGAGTTCCATGGAGATATCACCACGTTCCAGCTCATCTTTGGTCAGGGTCACAGAGTTTTTATTTCGGTTCAGCTTATGGCCGTCAAATGTATATATAATTTCTTTGATACCATGTTTTTCTGCTGATTCGCCAAAGGTTGCCTCGGCACCTTTAAGGCCGCCACTGTAAAGTGTACATTTCTTCTGATCCATTGTTCTGCTCCCCACAAATTAATAAGTCTGATGGAACTGCAAAAAACTGTATTTGCAAAGCCATCTAATACAACAATTTAACTAAGAGTTTACCATACCTGTAATCAAAGGCAAGAAAAGCTGGCATGGCTGCTTATTTTTTCCGACCAATGAGGAAAACCCGATCAGGTGCAGGATACCCTTCCACCGTTCTTGAGGGATCCTGCGGATCAAGAAAGTCGGCATAAGATTCAAACTCCATCCAGTTCGTTCGGCGCTGTTCAACGCTTGACATGGGGTGCTGGCAGAAAAGCTCAACATCAGAGAATCCGGCTCTTTGGAGCCAGTTCTTTAGGCAATTTCCGGTGGGAACAAAGTAGGTTCCCGGCACTTTCGCATAGGTTTTTTCAGGGAAGAGTGCCGTTTCGTTTGTTCCCGGGATACCTTGAGACTCAAGAATGAGGGTTCCACCACTTTTTAAAGAAGAGAAGACATCCCGCAAAGTATCCACCGGAGAACTGCGATGATAGATGATGCCCATCAGAAAAAGTACATCGAAGCATTCCGGAAAAAGATTCAAGTGTTCCACGCCAAGCAGGTCAATTTCAAGATTCTTTTGAGAAGCCATACCATTTAAGGCTTTAAAACAATAGTAATGCTGAACGGATGGCTCAAAACCGATAACAAGTTTTGGTTTGTATGGAGTCATACGGAACATGTAGTACCCGTTGCTACATCCAATATCTGCTATAATTTTGTCCTTTAAGTCTGGAAGTTTTGGTAGAAGGCGCTGCCATTTACGCTGACTTTGCCATTCCGAGTCAATGTCAATTCCAAAAACAGAAAAAGGTCCTTTACGCCAGGGAATGAAGGTACGCAGGTTGGACTCTATGGTCTGCAGGTCTGGTTTTGAAACTTCATCTTTGGTTCCGATAAGGACAGCATCCTGACTTCCATCAACGTGTGACGCACGGAATTCTTGCAGGGCTTCGCAGGGGATTCGATAGCGAAGGAATCCCTTTTTATCCTGGTTTACCCAGCGCTGTTTCTCGTCATGGATTTTGATGATTTTATCGAATTGTGCGCTTGAAGGAAGCTTGTCAATATAGTTCATAGTGCTTGTCATGAAAGTGGTTTGATGGCAACAAAGGATACAAAGTTAAACCATTGAAAAAAAGGTTCTACTTCAATAAATCCGGCAGATTGGAGCATTGCCTTGTTTTCTTCTGCAGAGCAGGGGATAAGTACGTTTTCGAGAGCTTCCCGTTTTTTTGCAATTTCAAGCTCAGAATAACCACGTTCTTTTTTGAACTGATGGTAAATGTCAATATAGTTACGATTGAGTCCCGGGTGATGAGAGATTGTTTTTTCACTTAATACGCAGATACCACCGGGAGCAAGGTTGTCATAAATTCGTTTGAGAAAGCTTTCCCTGTTTAAAGGGCGGATAAACTGCAGGGTGTAGTTGAGGATAAAGGCTGATGTGTCAGGTTGGTTAACGTCAATGATATCTCCCTGAGTGAATTTCAGACTGTCCTGCTTTGAAAAGAGTTCCGCTTTGAGTCTGGCCTGGTCGAGCATGGCTGCTGAATTGTCAATGCCGGTATATAGAAGATTTTTATCTTCGAGCAGACTACTCAGCTGCAGGAGAGTTCCACCGGTGGAACAGCCAAGATCAACAACGCCATCACCATTTTTCAGTCTGGAGTTAAAGATTCTGGCAATGGAGAGAATAACCTCCTGGTAAAAAGGAATTGATCTGTCGAGCATATCGTCAAAAACCCGGGCGACCCGCTCGTTGAAAATAAAATCCTCACTGATTGCATCCACATTAAAAAGTGAATCTCTGTTGTTTTGACCCTGCGTCATGTCGTCTGTCGTCTTTTATGTTTAAGCCTGCTTGATTGCCACCGTATACTTCCTCTCTATACCATTGTCTGTCGGGTGATTAAAGCTCAAAGTTGCAAAGAACAGCTTACGAATAGGCTTGCCATCATATGATTAAATCAGTATAGAATATAAGTTTAAGTTTGCATTGTCACATGATTATGGATTGTTAGGGAATAGAAATATATAATGAATTTATTGTGATTCGCGAAGAGAGGGGGAAGTATTATGAGTGGGAAATTTTGGGGAAACATTGGTCTTAGTGCTGTAATTATTTGTCTTGTTGCCTTTGCTGTAACGAAAATTAATGCGTCATCAACCGGTATCTCAGGAGTTTTACTGCCGGAGATCGCCGTTTCACAATCCGCTGAAGAATTACTACACTCAGTGTCTCTTGCTCAGGCAGTTGTCAATGTTCCTAAGGAAGGTCGTATGGTGGATGCTTCCTTTGTAATTGAGAATAAGGGCGGTCATGATATAAAAAATATTTCTATCCTTTGTACGCTTTTTGATGCTGCAGGTCTTGAAAAAGGGCGGGATAAATGGGTGGTCTATGAGACCGTCAAATCTCACGACAAGGGAAGCTTTACTTTTAACGACAAAATGTTTATCAGTAACGCCATTGTCCGCTCTGATTGTAAAATAGTTGATATGCAGATTGCCAAGGCTCCAAAGATGAAAGCCCATGCTCCTGCCGGACACGGAACTACAACAGATCCCCATGCGGCAGATGCTGCTGTTCATGGAACCAAACACTGATAGAAATACTACTGATATATAATGTCTGACGAAATAGATTTTGATGAGATTCTTGGGAAGTACCATTCCGATCCATTTGAATACGTGGATATCCACGCAAGTCATACCGGAGTGGTTCATTTTCTCGTAGAAGAAGGCAGTAATATTGAAGCTGTCAGTGGTGAATGGAAGCATGTTCCCGGAACAGCTCTTTTTGAGATCACCCGGGAAAGGAATCTTAAAAAGATTAC
This sequence comes from Desulfocapsa sp., assembly GCA_030635405.1. The sequence goes on along the minus strand of DAOVZA010000004.1, from coordinate 844 downwards.
AGCAACGACAAATGGTGTGGTTTCATCTGTTTGCAGTGAGCATGAAGGGCGGTTCGTTGAGGCTGGTGAGAAGTTGATGACCATTCGTCACCCACTGAAGAAAAAAGAAATCATCGAATCCATCCTCAAAGAAGTGCTGTATGTTTTTCCGGCTCCAGAACGAGCCAAGTACTTTTTTTCACTTGATATACAATCGCGTATTGAGAAAAAAGGTGCTCGTGAAGTCTCTGTTAAGCCGGGTGATGAAATAATCATCATGTCTTTGATGAAACGTGATACTCCTGTCTATTACAGTGGCGAAAAAGGTGTGATTCATTCCGTGTATTTCACGCCGGGTGTCTCAGTTGATCAGGGTGCTCCTCTGATTGGAGTGTGCCCCATTGAAAAAGTACCACTTATCAAAAAAATCATCACCAGAGTGAAGGCTGACTGGGACAAAAAGGATTAGTTTTGGTATCTGGGAAAACCGACTGGCAGGACAGGCAGGCGGGGAAACTTTTCTAAGATATTGGACAATTTAACTCTTCTAAGTCCCTCTGCCCTTGATGACTATGTTGCAACGGTGGAGCTGCCTCAGCGTAAGCAAAACAGTACGCTGGACAGTGACATTATTTTTCGTTACGGAGCCTATGTCGGCTCTGCAATTCGTGTTTACCCCTCTCTTGATCGTGCCATGGATACGGCGCGTGAACATATCGCAAATCGTGAACAATCCGGTAATTCTGTAGCCAACGGTAGTGTCATTCTTGCCTCTTCTCTTGCTCTTTCCAAGGGAAGGTTTAGCAGGTCATGGCATGCCCCGCCCGGTGGTCTCTGGGGCTGTTTGATTCTTGCTTATACCTTC
>DAOVZA010000168.1 GCA_030635405.1 Desulfocapsa sp. | reverse complement strand
TTCTGGACTCAACATGCACCTCTGCAGACTAGCCGGAGCATCCCAACGTCTGCAATCTTCATCAATGCTCACACTTATGAATCTCCTTGGAGACTTAAAGATCCCTGAAGATGATGTGCAGAAGATGGATACTTCCGTAAGTCATTGTTCCTATCCTTCTATATTCCAGCAGGTTCGCAGCCGAATAAAACGAGAGCAGCCATTTCACTGGGTTACTCTGCGACATCACCCGGAGGAGGATCGTTTAAGCGGCCTCTTCTTTTTTGATAAGAAGCCCATTTCAGATACACTCGTAACCACAATTCTTGATAGCTATGAAATCTGCGCCCTCTAATCCTCCTGAATCTTTGAGCAGAGCAGAATCTCTTGCATGCATTCCAAGACAGAGTGACACCATTGACTGGCAGGAACTGGAAAACGGAGATATCGTTTTTACCTATGCCATTCCTTTGAGCCGTTTTTTCACATCCCTGCACCAAAAATTCAGTAAAAACAAGGCTGAACTTCCAACCAAAAAACTTCAACTTGATCAAATGGGAAGTTTTGTCTGGGGGCTCATCGATGGGGAAAGAACGGTGAAGGACATTATCAAAGTTTTTGCAACAGACTATAAAGTAACAAGTCAGGAAGCGGAAACAGCAGTGGCATCTTTTTTAAAGAGTTTAGGACAACGAGGATTTATTGCATTGTACAAACCAACAAAGCAGTAATTGTTACAATCGCTTTTGAATTTCCTGTAAATCCTGCCACGTCGCATTTTTCATTTCAGGGTTCTGCAGAAGATATTCGGGATGATAGGTGGGCAGCAATGGAATTTCCACGCCACTTGTACTCTTATATGAATAAAATTTTCCTCGTAGTCTCGAGAGTGGTTGCGAAAGCCGAAGTAGTGTTTTTGCAGCCACCATACCCATGGTGCAGATTAATTCCGGCGCTGTGGCAGCAATCTGCCGATGCAGGTAAGACGAGCAGGCTTCAATATATTCTGCCTGGGGTTGAACATCCTTCCCAACCTTACATTTAAGAACATTGGTAACAAAGACCTCTTCCATGGGAAGATGAATGGCGTTCAGCATTCGTGCAAGCATCTGATCTTCTTCCTGACCAAAAACAGTTTGACCAGATCCTCCATCATTCTCTGACAACCAGTGCCCGATAATAAGAAGGCGAATCTTCTTCGTACCCCCTTTGCCTGCTGCAACTGTAGCGTGCCTGCCACCCAGCGGACAACTTCTGCACTGTGTCACTTCCTGAGCAATTTCAGCAAGCCCGGCATGATCACTTTCAAGAACTTTTGGTGCTGATTCCTGCTTTGAAATACTTTGTCTTTTAGCCACAGGTGCTTCTACAGGTATGGAAGGTATGGGAAGTTTACTGCAGGATTCAAAAAATGATGAGAGCTCTGGCCCTGCAAGATAATTCTCTATTGAACTTGCCTGCTGATAAGCTAGAACTCCACGGATCTCATGGAGTAACTGAGCAGTTTCTTCTTCCCTTTCCATATTCCTTTAATCCCTAAAAACTGCTCCTTAACATTTGAAAAAAGAAGAGCATATCTTGACAATAATCAACAAAAGATAAACACTATGGGAAACAATCGAATCTTTCAAACTTTTTATATCTTATATATTTTACAGGAGTAAACACAAATGCCAATTTATGAATTTCACTGTGAGGACTGCGGCAAGGACTTTGAAAGCCTTGTTATGATAGCCTCAGCACTTGAAAGTGTTACATGTAAACACTGCAAGAGTTCAAACATCAAGAAGATGCTTTCCACCGTCTCGAGCCAACCAACAAAGGGAGCGGCTATCCCGGCTGGAGCACTTTCCGGCTGTTCATCAAGAGGCGGATTTTCCTGAGCATAGTTACTAAAAGCCCGTGTGGCTTTTACACAGATAAGGGACTACCCAAAGTAGTTCCTTATCACTTCTTTCCTTTTTTCTCCCTGGAAAAATCAAACACCATTTCATTGTCTTTTAACATCCCGTGATCTTCTCTTGCTATCTGTTCAAGATATGCTTCATCATCCTGTAACCGTCTTATATCACGTTCAATCTCTTGATTTTGCTGAACCAGTATATCCTGTTCTGCAATAAGGGTTGCCAAGTTTTTCTTTTTTTGTAACAGGTGGAACAATCCACTCCCCGGGGCAAAAAAGAGCCACAACAGAGACAAACCGACAATCGCAAATGCTACGCGCACAAATCGTTTTTGCTGCAAAGGTGATAAAGATGTTTTAGGCTTCTGTTTCCTGACCATTGTAGTATTTATTGGTGTAACTTTTATTTTAAATTGGACAAAGTATACATGAGTAACTCGACCATAAAACCCGTTTTTCTTGTCAGCGCCTGTCTTATGGGGATTTGCACCCGTTATGATGGAGCTGTTAAACCCAATGCTGAATGCAGCGATTTTCTAAAGGGCAATACTTGGATACCAGTCTGCCCTGAACAGTTGGGCGGATTGTCAACACCTCGGCCGCCTGCTGACATCATTGCCGGAGACGGTCATGATGTTCTTACAAACAATGCCACAGTCTGCACAGAAGAAGGAGATGATGTAAGCCTTTCCTTTATCAAAGGTGCAAAACAGGTTTTACAAATCGCCAAATCTCAAGAAATACAAGGCATCTGTCTTAAAGCAAGAAGTCCATCCTGCGCTGTATCCGGTGTGATCGGTGTTACAGCCGCTCTTTTACAACAAAACAAATTCAAACTGTACGAATTCTGAGAAACAGCTATTTGATCCGCATTATCCGAAGAATTATAATTCCGCCCTCATATAAAAGATACAGCGGCCCACCCATGAGCATCATATTCACGACATCTGGAGTTGGAGTAAGCAAGGCCGCAAGAATGGCAATGAGCAGAAGAGCATATCGTCTATTGCGTTCATAAAAGTTTCGGGTAAGCACACCAACTTTTGCCATAAAAACCATGAACATTGGGAGCTCAAAGATCATCCCAAAGGCCAGAATAAAGAGCGTTGTGAAATTCACAAAGCGCCCGATGGATATCACTGGCTGCAGATCCGCTGATCCAAATCCAAGAAGAAATTTAATGCCAAGGGGAAGCGTTACAAAATAGCAGAACAGGGTACCTGCGTAAAAAAGAATGCAGGTGAAAAGCACAAAAGAGTAGAGTTGACGCCCTTCAACACCAAAAGGTTTCCCCATGGCTCGCCAGAGTACTGCCATGATCCATGGCATAATCACATACAACGATGCAAATAGAGCAAGCTTCACATGGGCCAGAAAGGGACCGGCCACCGAGAAAAAGTAGAGTTTATCCGATAGATGAGCCTGAACAAAACGAAGGAGTTCGGGAGAGAGAAAAAATATCCCCACTGTGGCCACAATAAGGGCAATCCCTAAGCTACGAACGGATTTTCTCAGTTCAATAAAAAATATAACGAGAGTATTATGTCGACTCAGGGCTTCCAGAATTTTTTCTCCGCTGACATTTTAGCCGCTATCAATAAATAATATGGCCAATTAAATATCGTAATGGCATAAGGGGCCGTAACAAAATGAACATAAAAGGCCATGTTATTTTTTAACGACCCCTAAGTTTTACTTACACTAACTTCTCTTCAGCCAAGATAGCAGATGCCTTTTCTAAAAGCAATTTGATAGAGGTTGATTTCAATTTTCAGCCATGCTAAACAACAGATACTTGTGCAGTCAGGCTGAAGATAAAAATTGGAGAGAAGTCGATCTCCTATATATAGAGAACCAATCCGCCATGTTAGAACTTCGTTTTATTAGAGAAAATCTTGATTTTGTCAGCGGAAAAAGTGCTGATAGTCGTATGACTACAGATAAAGGTTAGGAATTTTCATCGATTGATCAAAATCGGCTGAATTTGCTTCACGAAGTGGAAGGTCTCAAAAATAAAAGAAATCTTGCATCTAAGGACATCGCCAAGCTCAAACAGGGCAGTGATGAAGATAAAAAACAGGCTGACACTCTTATCCCTGAGATGCGTAAAGCATCGGAAAGGATCAAAGAACTCGACAAAGAGCTTGGAGTAATCCAGGATAATTTACAAGACATTGTCCTCTCCATCCCCAACCTTTGCAGTGATGATGTTCCTAAGGGAAAAGATGATACTGATAACGTTGAATTCAAAACATGGGGTGAGAAACCCGAATTTTCTTTCGAGCCTAAACCTCACTGGGAAGTTGGAGAAGATCTGGGTATCCTCGACTTTGAATGTGCAGCTAAACTTTCAGGAGCCCGTTTTGCACTCCTGAAAGGATTTGCCTCAAAGATGGAACGGGCACTTACCAATTTCATGCTTGATCTCCATACCCAGAAACATGGCTACGAAGAAGTACTGCCCCCATTCTTAGTAAACAGTGCGTCAATGACTGCAACTGGCCAGCTGCCAAAATTTTCGGAAGATCTTTTTGCGATAAAAGACTGGGATCTGTATCTTATTCCCACTGCTGAAGTACCGGTTACTAATATTTACCGGGATGAAACACTGGATGAAAATCAATTACCAGTTAAGTTCACCGCCTACACCCCCTGTTTCAGATCTGAGGCCGGCTCTTATGGTAGAGATACCAAGGGATTGATTAGGCAACACCAGTTTGACAAGGTGGAGCTTGTAAAATTCACAACACCTGAGACATCTGCACAGGAACTCGAAGATCTTCTTGCCGATGCTGAAGAGGTTTTACAACTACTCGGTTTGCATTACCGGGTTGTAACTCTTTGCAGTGGTGATCTGGGTTTTTCTTCCACAAAAACCTATGATATTGAAGTGTGGCTACCTGGCCAGAATAACTACAGAGAGATTTCATCCTGCTCGAACTTCCTTGATTTTCAGGCACGACGAGGCGGTATTCGCTATCGTCCAAATGATCAGAAAAAAAGTAAACTTGTTCATACGCTTAACGGTTCGGGACTCGCTGTTGGCAGAACATTACTGGCCGTTCTTGAAAATTATCAGCAGGAAGATGGGAGTGTGAGTGTTCCGGAAGTATTAAAACCCTACTTTGAGAAACGCTTCTAACAGCTGTATCAAATGATATTAAAGAGTGGCAAACAGGCTGCTCTTTTCTGATAAACGGCCATGTTCAAGCATAAGGATGTGATGTGCAAGACGCCTGCTTTGTGCAAGATAGTGCGTGGCCATAATAATGGAAGTCTTCTTTTCTGAATTGATTCTTTCAAGAATATCAAGAATCACCTCCTGATTTTCCTCATCAACATTTGCCGTCGGTTCATCACAGAGCAGCACCTCTGGCTCAATGGCCAAGGCTCTTGCAAGAGCAACACGCTTACTTTCACCACCCGATAATTTATCGGCATCTGCCATACAAAAATCTCGCATGCCGACAAGTTCCAACACCTCATCAACACGTTTGTCACAAAGCTTCTTTGATACTCCTCGAACTTTTAAGCCAAAGGCAACATTTTTCAAGACAGACCCGGTAAAGAGGATGGGATACTGATCCACAAGTACCACCTGCCTGCGTAGATTGAGAAGATG